>CAYXWE010000294.1:0-5484 GCA_964468145.1 uncultured Pleurocapsa sp. | reverse complement strand
GGGAGAAGAAATTGGTGCAGCAGTTAAAGCTTACAAAGGATTCCAGAAGGAAACCAAAAAAACCGAATTACGTGGTGGCGTATTAGAGGGAAAAGCTCTTTCAAAAGAGCAAGTCGAAGCATTAGGTGACTTGCCTACCAAAGACGAGCTATATGCCAAAATTGCTGGTTCTATTAATGCCCTGGCTACCAAAATTGCCGTGGGTGTCAAAGAAGTTCCCAGTGGACTGGCAAGAGGCATCAAAGCTGTTTCAGAAAAAGAAGAGTAACCTACTCGACACTTATTTTCTGAATTTATCTACACAACACAATCAATTATTTATAAATCGCGGAGTAAAGTATGTCTGCTGCAACTGATGAAATTTTAGAAAAGTTAAAAACCCTTAGTCTTTTGGAGGCTTCGGAACTTGTAACTGCAATTGAAGAAACTTTCGGCGTAAGTGCTGCTGCTTCTGCTGGAGTAGTAATGGCTGCTCCTGGTGCTGGTGGCGGTGGTGAAGCCGAAGAAGAGAAAACTGAATTTGATGTAGTTCTTGAAGAAGTACCCAAAGACAAGAAAATCGCCATCCTCAAAGTGGTACGCGGTATCACTGGCTTGGGTCTAAAAGAAGCTAAAGAAATGGTTGAATCTACACCTAAAGCAATTAAAGAAGGCGTTCCCAAAGAGGATGCAGAAGAAACCAAGAAGCAATTGGAAGATGCTGGTGCAAAAGTTGCTGTTAAGTAATTTGGTATTGAGCTAATTCAATCTAGTTTTAAATAATCGCAAAGGGATGTTCTTAAAGTCGAGCATCCCTTTTTTCTAGAATATCTAACTATACATACACCTCTTTAGCTGCACGATGTAGCAGAGAATGGCGATAAACTAAAGCAGACATATTTTTGCCATAGCCACCGCCAATTACACTGGCAACGGGACAACCTGCTGCTTTACAGGTGCTTAGTACCATTCTTTCCCTGCGATAAATTCCCCGATCGCTCAAGGCTAATTTACCCAGGCGATCGCTTACATGAGTATCTACCCCCGCATCGAATAGTACTAAATCTGGTTTGACCTGACTTAATAAATCGGGTAAATGACTGGCTAAAATCTGTAGGTAGCCATCATCATCTAAGCCAATAGGCAGAGGTAGATCGAGGTCGCTTTGTTGTTTTTTTCCAGGGAAGTTGGCTTCGCAGTGCATGGAAAAGGTGAATACACTATCGTCGTTTTGAAAAATATAAGCCGTACCGTCACCCTGATGGACATCGCAGTCGATAATCAGGATCTTGTTGACCAAACCTCGATGCTGCAATACACGAGAGGCGATCGCCAGATCGTTAAAGATACAAAACCCCGATCCGTAATTAGGGAAAGCATGATGGGTTCCTCCTGCTGTATTACAGGCACAACCATATTTGAGAGCTAATTCCGCAGCTAAAATTGTTCCCCCAATGGCAATTCTCGTTCGACGAGCAAGGGCTTTACTCCAGGGCAAACCGATGCGACGTTGCGCCTTATATTCTAATGTACCGTTAGAATATGCCCGTACGTATTCAGGAGTATGAACCAGCTGAATGAGTTCTAAATCTGGCAATTTCGGCTGATATATCTGTTCTGGTACAATTACCTCATCTTTGAGCAATAAATCCCGCAAAATTTTAAATTTAGGCATGGGAAACCGATGGGCATCGGGTAGGGGCGCGACATAATCGGGATGATAAACAATAACAAAACTATACTCGCCCATCAACTAAGACTCAACCAAAATTTCAGATACACAACACGTAAAATATTAGACCAAATACCACTATAGTAAGTATCTCGTATTGTTCGCTCGAATATCTATCTACAATATTTACGATGATTTTGCATAAAAGTCTTTAGCCAATCGTAAATATTATATGTTGTGTGCTGGGTGAATATGTAATTCGTAGTACACTACATCCAAAATCTAGATTTTAAAAATTGTTGTTGGGTCTAACTGAGTTGATACTACCCTATTAGACTTGGTTGCATAGCAAAGATCTCAACCGCTAACAACGTCTTAAATGTGTATTACTTAAAAATCCCCAAAAGCAGAAATTCTAGATAGGACAGATAAATATTTACTAGAGGATTGAATAAAAAAAATGTTATTTAATGGAACTGCTGAAAACGATCGCCTAACAGGAACGTCGGGAAACGACACCATAAATGGCTTGGATGGTAACGATGACCTATTCGGCGAAGCGGGGGATGATTCGATCCTGGGTGGAGAAGGCAACGACGATCTCTATGGCGGAACGGGGGATGATACCCTTTCAGGGCAAAGTGGAAATGACTATATTACTTTTGGGGCGGGGGCAAATATAGTTAATGGTGGCGATGGCAGCGATCGCGTCGATCTCGATTTTGCCAGCGAATCAGAAGATTTTGTGTTGAACTACAGTAAGAGTGGCAGCCTTACTAATAGAAGTTTCTTGGATGGTACGATTATTCGTGATGTTGAGAGAGTTTCTATTGCTTCGGGTTCGGGGGATGATGTCATTAATATTGCTGCTACCAACAACAATAATGACGATATTAGAAGCGGGGAAGGAGACGATCGCATTATTGGCGGAGAAGGCAACGATGACCTCTATGGCGAAGCGGGGGATGATTCGATCCTGGGTGGAGAAGGCAACGACGATCTCTATGGCGGAACGGGGGATGATACCCTTTCAGGGCAAAGTGGAAATGACTATATTACTTTTGGGGCGGGGGCAAATATAGTTGATGGTGGCGATGGCAGCGATCGCGTCGATCTCGATTTTTCCAGCGAATCAGAGAATTTTATATTTAATTATCTCGAAAATGGCGGTCTTACTACTGGTAGTTTCTTAGACGGGACGACTATTAGTAATGTCGAGAGAGTTTCCATCGCTTCGGGTTCGGGCGATGACATAATCAATATTACTGCCAGCAACAACAATAATGACGACATTAAAAGTGGCGCAGGAGATGATGTTGTTATTGGTGGAGAAGGTAACGACGATATTTTTGGCGAAGCAGGAGACGATTTACTTACTGGAAGGGGAGGAAACGACGATATTTATGGCGGTGAAGGCAGCGATATTGCTGTTTTCACAGGTTCTAGAGAAGATTTTGAAATTACCGTCGGCGAAGATTCGGTTACTGTTACTGATTCTAGCGATCGCAATTTGCTCTTTGATATAGAAACGATCCGATTTGATGATGGCGATTTTAATACCGCCAACAGCGAATTTACTAGTTCAAGTTCAAGTTCAAGTTCAAGTCGGAGTCAAGGTAATTCTGTAACCATCAGCGACGACGGAATAGTAGGAACTTCTTTCAGCGATGACGATGTTGTTAATTTTTTGGTCGAACCTACATTAGATTTTTAAGATAGAGACGAAAATGCAGCGATAAACATTAGAGCAGAAGGTATCAGAATACTACAAACATCGTTAGGGACTAGCGATGCTGCCAATGGAGGGAATGTAAGACCGAAGCTAGGTCGCGTATCTAGACTAGGCGATTCCCTATGAATTTGGAAGCCCACGCTTACTGCGACCGCAGAAGCGATGGGTAGTTCACAAAATACCAACTATAGACTGCGAGGCGATCGAGTAATAAACGATCGAGTAATAAATATAGATCTAATAGATTTATTGCTCGATCGATTTAATGCTTTTTGACTAATAACCGATTACTAAACTAATTACTGATATTGCGGAATAGATAGAGTAAAGCAACTACCAAGATCGAGTTCGGAAGTAACGGTTATATCTCCTCCATGAAGTTGAGCCAGTTTTCTCGATAATGCTAAACCCAGCCCCGTACTTTCATGATGGCTGCTAATTTGCGGAAAAGGCTGGAATAACTTGTTCATATTCTTCTCTGATATACCTACCCCCGTATCGATTATTGAAAAGTAAAGCAAATCATTTTTTAGTTCGACTTTGAGAGTTACCGAACCTCGATCGGTAAATTTAATCGCGTTACTCAGTAAATTAATTAATATCTGTTTGAGACGTAGAGAATCAGCAGTACAAAAGTCAATGTTTTCATCTAGGTCTAAAATTAATTCGAGTCCTTTATCCTTTGCTTTTTCTTCAACAATAAAGAATGATGCTTGACAAATATCTACTACCGCTAATTTTTCTAAATCTAAAGTCTGTTTGCGGGCATCTATTTTGACTAAATCTAGATAGTTTTTAACTAAAGCAAGTAGATGTTCTCCCGAACCTAAGATATTGTTAGCATACTGTAATTGTTTGTCATTCAAAGGGCCATAATACTGTTCTTTGAGCATTCTGGCAAATCCCAAAATCGATGCAATAGGACTTTTTAATTCATGGCTGAGGTGGGAAATATGTTCTTGTTTGACTTGTTTTTGAATTAACCAATTTTGTTTTTCTGATTCTAGCTGGGCTATTTTGGCTCGTTGTTGTTCGATGAGGTTTTCTTGTTGGTTAATGATAGTTTGCTTGCTAACAAAATTAAATAGGGTATTCTGCAAAATTTGAGGTAACTCGTGTATTTTTTCCCGAATAACATAACCGTGAACCCCAGACTGAATTAGATTGATTGCTTGTTCGTCTCCCAAAATATCTGTAATCAGAATTACAGGAGTATCGGGATAAAGATGACCCAGCAACTGAAGTTTTTTAATTAAAAAGCAATCGATTTTCTTCTTTTTAAGAAGAGCATAGCTATACAAAATAGCATTATAGTTTTGAGTCGATCGAGCTTCTCTGATGCGATCGCTGTCAATGAGAGTGTGAGTGAAATTAAGCTCGGCTGAATTTAGTGCCGAGGATATCGCTCGAAAATCATTAGTATTATCTGTAACAAGCAAAAGATTCACGTTGCTGAGTATTGTTGCTTTTGGCTGTAGCTGTAAAATCGACCCAGAACCATCAGACATAGTTACTAACTTCTAATTTAGTTGATAAATGTAAAATAAGCGATTTATTATTTTATACTATCGGTTTACTTCCATCTATTTTGCCAGTTTTATATAAACCTTTACCGAAGATTTTAGGGTTTTCTATAAGTTCAAAAGAACTATATTCCCTCTCTAAGAAAGTTATTCAAAATTCTTTTTGAGCAAAAATCATCATGGAAATTATTAATAATAAAGCGGTATATAAAACACCATATAGAGCATGAGCGATCAGATCGGCAGAACTGGGTAATAAACCATACACTGCTTCATTTTTGAGATCGAGTCGCGAAAGATTGGGCAAAACTAAATATAAACTAGTAGTCAAACTTTCGATGCTGGGATTCTGGCTCAATTTTCCTAACTCCACCAAGTCTTCGCTAAAGTGTCCCATCAAATAAACTCCAAAGCTAAGTAGAGTAGCCAAAATAGAGCTAGTAAATACTCCAAATAAAATAGCTACCGCGACAATCAAAGAAAGTTCTAATAAAAGATAAACTGCTGCGATCGCTAAAGCACCAGTAGGATAGGTAATATCAGAAAAACTGAGCATCGCCAGATAGATACCCATCATG
>CAYXWE010000293.1:0-5492 GCA_964468145.1 uncultured Pleurocapsa sp. | reverse complement strand
TTTGAATACTACTTTTTTCAACTTTCTTTATTTTCTTTTTACAAACAGTCTCTTAGCCGAAGAGAAATTTATAGATTCTCTCAAAGGAATAGCTGTCTAAAAAATTAGATGAGCGCAGGTTTATTCTGTCTATTCAAAGTTTTTGCGACACAACCAAATTTTCTTCCAGAATCCCGCATATATTTAATCTTATTTGAAATTAGTAAATTTTTAAAATTCTTTCACTGTCTGGTTTTCACAATTTAGATGTGTTGCCCCTCGCTAATCATCAATAACCAATTGATAATAGAAAATATCCTGAAACATTTCCACAATTTAGCAAATCACAAAAACATAAACAAATAGCATAAAATAATTATAAATTTAATCTAATCTTTATAATTATTTTATTTGTTCTTGACCCAATTTTCCTTTTATTAAGCCAAATTAGTATTGAAGTAAGTGAAGATCCTTAAATAAAAACTAGCAAATTTACAAGTTTTTGATCGATATTCTAAGACTAGCGGGCGGATAAATAGTCAAAGTAATAAAAAATTTGCATTAATAAAAAACTTTAAATAAAATTTAAAAATAATAGGTTTGTATGGTGGTTATAACTAAGACAATTAAAATCTTGATTGTAGACGATCAAAAAAGCGTCCGCGCCAAACTAGAACATTTACTAAGTTCAGTTTCTGATTTCAAAATAATTGGTATTGCAGCAGATGGTTTAGAGGCGATCGCCCATACACAAAATTTGCAACCCGATATCATCATCATGGATATGGAAATGCCCCAGATAGACGGTTTACTGACAACCAAAATCATATCCGAAACCTATCCCAATATAAAAATTCTGGTGCTTAGTAGCCACAACCAACAAGAATACGTTACTAAATCCCTCTCTGCTGGAGCTACTGGGTATATATTAAAAAGTGCTTCTAACGAAGAAATAGAGCATGCAATTCGCTTTATTCACAAGGGATATACGCACATTGGTGCTGGACTACTGCATAATACGCTTTCAGTAGCTAAAAAATCAACAAGTATCGAGCCTTATCCAGACCAAAATATTGTTCCTGTTTCTTCCCATCCTTTAGCTGTTTACCCTTCTCTACCTGAAAAAAACCAGCCTGAAAGTAAAAATCTTAAAGGACAGATATTAGCTTGGTTAATCTTAACTTTGACTCTCACGTCTGGAATGTTTGCCATGCGTCAATGGTTAAGAAAACCAATTCCCACCCTTACCTTAGCTGAACAATCAGCAAAAGTTGGCGTAACAAAGTTTTCAGGTAAGATAAAGCCCGCCAAAGCTATTAAAATTGCGGCAATTAATCCTAGCATCGTGAAAAATATTCAGGTGCAGGTGGGAGAAAAGGTAACAGTTGGGCAACCCTTACTAACTCTAAAAAATTTAGCCGCAGAAAATGAACAAAAACGAATTATTCAGGAACAACAATTAACCAGACAACAACAGCAAACCTTACTTCAGCAACAACAATCAGCAAAACAACGTAGTTTTGAGCTAGGACAAAAGATCGATCGTCTCAAGTATGATTTAACTCCTTTAAGAGCGAAAATAGCCACAGCCAATTTAAAGTTATCTTTGGCTAAAAGTAATGCCGATAAACTTCCTCTTCGTCAGCGACAAGATTCTGTACCTCGTACCAAAGCTGTATATGAAAGAGCCAAAGCAAAATTTATTCGTTTAGAAAGCTTATATAGTCAGGGAGGAATCTCCCAAGAGCAACTAGAACAGGCTCAGGCAGAACTAGAAGTTGCAAAAGTAGATTACGATATAGCGATCTCAGCAGAGGTGGCAGCTTCTCAGGTGGAACAAAGTCAGGTTCAACTATCTAAATTAGAGGAAAGATTAGCACATCAAGAACAACAGGATGCGATCGCCCAATTAGCCAAGCAAAAGCAGACGGCAGATCTAGAGTATCAACAAGTTACAGAAAAATTGGAACTATTAAGCAAACAAGCTGCTGAACTTAGCAAGTATCAAATTCCTCAAGTGGAAAAGGTGATCGAAGCAACGGAAGCAGGTATTATCGCGGAATTACCAGTTACAGTAGGCGAGCAAATCTATGCAGGTAATTCTGTCGTAGAATTGGCACAATTAGAAAATCTCAAAATTGAGATACCCGTTAGTAGTCGTTTGATTAATGGCTTAAATCGCGATCTCGATGTGATGATTCAAATTGGATCGGGAATGACAGCTGAAAAATTTGCGGGTAAAATCACGACTGTGAACCCTTTACCGACAAAAAATTTGGACTATTTGGTTGAAGTAGAATTTGCTAACCCAGCTGAATCTGTAATAGTTGGTCGTTTAGCTCAAGTACAATTTTTGCCCCAGAAAGTTGCTGGAGGTGATTAAATTTGAGTAGACCTTGTGTATTGCTAACGACAGAAGGAACTTATCCTTTTGCCAAGGGAGGTGTCAGTACCTGGTGTCATGTTTTAACCCAACAGCTACCTGAAATAGATTTTAAACTTCTGTCGATTGTAGCTAATCCTTATCAACCTAAACGTTACGATTTGGCTTCTAACGTAATAGAAGTAATTAAAATCCCTCTATGGGGGACAGACGATCCTGTTGAATATAGTTGGCGATCGCCTTTTTCTTTGGCGATTGAGAGCAAGAAAGCAGTAACTGCCAACTTAATTAAAACTAAATTTATTCCCTTATTTGAATCTTTTCTTCGTACAGTATTAATTGCGGAACTAGAAGTCGAATCTTTTGGACAGTTGATAGTCGCGCTCCATGAATACTTTCTGGATTATGACTATCATAAGACTATGAATTCGCCTTTAGTCTGGTCAAGTTATAAGCAAATTGCTTGGGATTTCTGCCAGCAAGAAGAATCTCTCGATAGAGTTACTGTGGGTGAATTTACCGATGCAATGCGTTTGTTATATCGATTTTTACTTGCAATTCACGTACCTGTCCCAGAAACAGATATCACCCACTCCTCAGCGGCAGCTTTTTGCGGTTTACCCTGTGTAATTGCTAAACTTCAGCGCGATACTCCCTATTTGCTCACCGAACATGGAATTAATATCCGAGAACAATATTTAAATCTCAATAAAAACATTACTTCTTCATTTGTACGTAAGTTTTTATTCCGCTTAATGGGAGCGATAGTTAAGGTTAACTTCCATTTTGCCGATCTAATTGCTCCAGTCTGTGAATTTAATGCTCGCTGGGAACGTTGGTGGGGTGTACCATCCAGCAAAATCAAGGTGATTTACAATGGTGCCGATCCAGAGAAATTTCATCCTACACCTCCAATTGAGAAAGAACGCCCCCAAGTGATGAATATGGGTTTAATCTTTCCCCTCAAAGGTCAACTGGACTTGATCAAAGCCGCGATTATTGTACGGGATAAAATTCCTGATGTAGAATTCCGTTTTTATGGCAAGGCTTCCGATGAAGACTATTTTACTCAATGTCAAGAACTCGTTAGCCAGCATAACTTAGAAGAAACTATTAACTTTGCTGGTTTTACTAGCGAACCTTGGCGGGCTTATAGCGAAGCAGATGTTGTCGCCATGGCGAGTATTTCGGAAGGATTTCCCTTTGCTATTGTTGAAGCTATGCTTTCTGGAGCAACGATAGTTTCTACCGATGTAGGCGGAGTACGAGAAGCGATATATGATACGGGTTTACTAGTCAGAGCGGGTCGACCCGAGCAGATGGCAGATGCTATTCTCAAGTTACTCTTGTTACCCCCCGAAGAGCGATCGCAATATGGAAAAAAAGCTTTAGACAGATCTCTAAAATTATTTACCCAAAAAACTTTTCTCTCCGAACACCTGGATACATATTACAGCCTATTTAAAAAATAGGAGATATACCCACCATCTACCACCCACTATCGACACTGAATGTCCAACGAACAAAAACTGTCAGAACTTATTACCCAAGTTGAGCAAGTAAATCCTAAGCTAGAAGATCATTGGCAAACTATGGCAATAGTGGAATCTTTGGGCTATACAGATCGGATTATTAGCGAAGAATTTGATTTTGCCGATGTATTGGAGATTGGGCAGTATATCTACCAAAAGAATTCTACTTCTCCGAAGATATCTCCTTCTCCGAGTCCATTTAATTCTAGTTGGAGCAAAAATGCGATTTCTGAGATATCTGCATTCGTTGAGCAGTTTTCCCGTAGTTTTGTCTACGCTATTCCTTTAATCTCCCTGTTAATCTTAGGCAATGTTGAGTCAACGAAAACTTGGAAATTTATTCCGCCTCAGTTAGCTGCTGTATTTACCTTGGCAACTTTAGCTAGTTTGATTACTAGTGGTGGATTTGTTCAGGCGATCGCCCGCAGAGGTGAATTTTATCTAGGTTTGGGCTATCCTGTCCAAGCTAAACGAGCTTGTATTTCTCTATTAGGGTTGGGAATGCTGACTAGTTTTGTTCTCGCTTTAATCAGTTTGTGGTTTGGTTTTTACCGTAGTTTATTCCCAGATGAATATCTAATTATAGGAGCTATATATTATCTAATTCTTAGTTTACTATGGATGCTATTGTCAATCCTTTCCCTGCAAACGATTTGGGGAACTCCCTTAGCTTTGATCGGCTTAACTACATTATCTTGGGGACTAAAGTTAGTAGGAGGCTTTGGGGCTTTAGAAGCTCAAATAGTAGCTATATTTATCACTTTATTTTTCATAGCGATCGCCGTCTTAATCTTGTTTAGAGAACCAGAAAATTCTGCCCTTGCTAAGAAAAAAGTAGAATTACCTAACCTGAGTGCAACCTTCTATTTACTAACTCCTTTCTTTGCCTACGGAATTACCTATTTTTGCTTTATCTTTACCGATCGCTTAGTTGCAGGTTGGTCAGTAGACATAGCTTCTGGACTTACATTTGCGATTGATTCTGCCTATCAAAGAGCAATGGATTTTGCTTTGCTTAATTTTTTATTAGCAGTCCCTCTCAGTGAATACTTAGCCTATCGATTAATTCGTTATTGGTACAAGCAGGCAAAATTAGTCGAATTTGAAGCTATGGCTATTTTGTCAAAAAAGTTGAATCGTCGATATTTTTTAATAATTGTGGCTATTATCTTTGTTTTCAGTTTATTGATTGCTCTAACTACAATTGTCTTTAATCCAAATCCCGAGACAAGTGCCGATCTATTCCTAAGCTTGAGTGGTTGTTTAGGATATTTACTTTTAGTAATCGGTTTATTAAATGCGGTTATTCTTTTCAGCCTCAATCTTGCCTTTGCTGCAATTAGAGCTTTATTTCCTAGTCTTTTGGTCAACTTAGTTATCGGATATATTGCTGCAAATATAATTAATTCATACTGGGCCGTATGTGGTTTAATCTTGGGTTCTGCGTTTTTTTTAGTTCTTTCTCAAAGGAATATATCTCAAGCAATAAAAAAGCCAGATTTTGCTTATTTCCTAGGAGGTTATTAGCTCACGCATAGCAGTTTTTTCGGGTGTTGCTAAATAAGCAGTGGATTAGTTATAAAGAAAGAGTTAATAAA
>CAYXWE010000292.1:0-5501 GCA_964468145.1 uncultured Pleurocapsa sp. | reverse complement strand
CCTAATTCTTTCATCGTGCCTAATACTGCAATATGACGCTCTCCTGGAGTATCTTTAAGCATTTGTAGTGCGGATAGCATAGACTCCAAACCTGCATTATAGGTTTCATCGAGGACAACTATATCGCGGGATAAATCGTAACGATGCGATCGCCCTTTTGGTAGTTGAACGTTTAACCCAGATTCTAAAATAGCCAAATCTATATTCAATAACTGCGCCACTGCTACTGCTGCTAAGTAATTACTAGCGTTATGTTCTCCTAACAAGGGCAAAGGTAAGCTATATTCGAGAACTTGCAGATTATTACCTTTGATTTGCCCCTGAATGTCTCCCCCCGTCAAACCATAGGTAATAGTTTTTCCTTGCCAAACTTCCTTAGCGGTATCAATTAACAAAGAATTATCGTAATTTAAAATCGCGATACTAGTTTGTGGCATCTGTGCTAATAGTTCGCATTTAGCTTGAGCGATCGCCTCTTTCGATCCTAAACGACCAATATGGGCTGTTCCTACATTGGTAATAATACCAATGGTGGGACTAGCAATATCTGTTAATAAGGCAATTTCGCCTTTGCCTCGCATTGCCATTTCAATCGCTGCATAATCGTGTTCTGGAGTAATTTGCAGTAAAGTTTTGGGGACACCTATCTCATTATTGAAATTACCCTGAGTTTTTAGTACCTTCCCTTGAGTGCTTAATACTGCTGCTATTAATTCTTTAGTGCTAGTTTTACCTACCGAGCCAGTTATGCCAATAACTGGAATATCAAAACGATCGCGCCACCATTTAGCAATTTGTTGATAAGCTTCCAAGGTATTTTTAACCACAAACTGAGGTATGTCTGCTTGTAACTGGCGATCCACTACTAAAGCGATCGCACCTCTCTCAATAGCAGTATCGATAAAATTATGACCATCAAAGTTGTCTCCGACTAATGCCACAAAAATTTCTCCAGGCTCTATCGTACGTGTATCTGTAGCAATACCGAGAACCAAAGCATCTGCATTTTTGGTAGTAATGCCCAAAAATGATTTAGTACTGATAATCTTACTTAGTTGGGATAGAGAAAAATATGTAGTCATAATGCTAATCGAGCGAAAAAATACCTAAATACATTTTTGCTCCAAACCAATAGTCAGTAGTTTGAGTGTATATACTAACAGTTATTGTTAAAAAAATTGACGGAAAATTTATACCGTTAATTGAAGTTGTCTCGTAACATTAAAAAATGAATTATATTTATAATCTTATAAATTCAAAACAATACTATTATCTAAGTTTCCCCGTCTAAAACGGAGGGAGGATAAGCGATCGTGGTCAGAAAACAATGCCAAACTGCTACTAATTCAGCCAAAAATCGACAACAAGAAATCTACGATCATTTGTTGTACTGTGTAAAAACAGAGTCCCCCTTCGAGGTACTAGAAAGATTTCATCACCTATTTATTAAAGGAACGAGTTATCAAGATCGGCGTATTCGCACTACCTTAGACAGTATTGTAGAGGCTAGTAATGCAGAAGCAGATTTTCCTTTGTTTTTTAATCGCTGCTGTCATATTATTGTCAACCGTTGGCAAATGCAGCCCGACTACAAAGTAGAGATTATCGAACTAGTTTCTTTAA
Organism: uncultured Pleurocapsa sp.; assembly: GCA_964468145.1. Lineage (GTDB taxonomy): Bacteria > Cyanobacteriota > Cyanobacteriia > Cyanobacteriales > Xenococcaceae > Waterburya. The sequence goes on along the minus strand of CAYXWE010000292.1, from coordinate 3,878 downwards.
TTGATAGAGCTTTACCTCCAGGGGCGGTAGTAACTCGTACTGCTCGTAAGCTAAGGCAGCTGATCAAAAACTTTCACAATACAGAATATTATGTCAGGCTGCAACGTTTGGCTCGTTTAATCGACGGTAGTTTAGAACCAGAAGCGCGTCGCGGTAATAGGATCGAAATTGTCAGTAATTCTGTAGGAGATTTAATTCAACGTTATCCCTATCTACATCAACACTGTCTGCTTACCGAAGCTAGTACCGAAGAATTTCAACAGACAGTAGAAACCATTCAAGCAGGTATCCAATCAAGCTACGAAATAAATCTATCTCAATATATAACTTACCGCGTTCGTCTGGCCAAGATGGTCAAAAAATACAAAGCAGCGAATAAAACCAAGATTCCTAAAAAATTGGTACAGAAAGTCGAAAATCCAACTTTGTTGAGCGATCGTGACTTAGATCGGGCTTTACGCCAATATATGGGTAAAGTAGAAGACAATCGTAGCTATTGCGATCTATCCCACAACTTTTTGACTCATACAAGTCAAGTTCGCTCTTATAAAGAGTTCAAAGACGATCTATATGAATACATAATTTCAGGAATCGATCCGCGCTTTGGCAAACGTCGTTTCAACAGCAAGTTACGCCACTGTCTCGATCGTACGATGACAGACTTTGAAGATCGCCCGCTAAATGAATTTTTGACCATGCGTACTTACTGCCAACTATTCAAATTTTTGGTTGTCGATGGTAAAGGCAATTTCAATCACGAACGTTACCTGGATCTAATTACCTATTTGGGAGAAGTTAAAACGATTGGCTTGTTACTCAAGCTAGTTTTATTGTGTGGTAAAGTCAAACCCTATTTAGAACAGAGATTTTCGATTCTTTTCTCCCATTACGAAGCAGTCTCCGAAGAGCAAGCACCTTGGTTGGTCAAATCTTTAGAAAACCTACAGGTAGCTTTTAGTATTCATTTCGGAGAGGCTGACTTTTCCCTCATTCAAATTATTTAACTATCTCACATTAAAATTTATCTAAGGTTAATATGTGACAGAAGACCTCATCATATTTATTTCTACCAGTGATAAAGGATCTAAATAGTTCATCCCAACCAATTGAGCGATCGAGTAAAGTCATTTATGAATACTGGTATAAATATGCAGGAAAACAATCGCCTCAGATAGTCATCAAAGAATTTGAAAATTTGTTTTTACAGGGCAGAAATGAAAACATAAAAGTTTCTCATGCTTTGGAAGAAATAGTTTTTGCCCCTGCAAACGAGCAAAAATTTTTCATATTTTTCAGCAACTGTTTTTATACCATCCTCGATCGCTGGTCGATTAAACCCGAATCTTTCTTTTTTGTATCGGAATTATTCAAAACTATAGAACATATTACCGAAGCAAGTTCCTACGATCGCCGTCGTAAACAGCTAATAAAATTAATTAAAAACTATCGAGAGTCAACTGCTTATTTTCAGTTAAGGGCAGTACTGGCAATTATCGATCCTGAGGAAATTGCTAATATTGTTTTAGACAACGATGTAGCTACAGATGCAGTATCTCATAGTAAAAGTCATATCAATACTAATATCAATACTTATTTAGCGCGCTACACTTTTCTTTATGAATATCTTGCTTCCTCAACTATAGAGATGAAGCAATTACATCAATTAATCAAATCTCTACAACACAAACGCAAAAAGGATTTTGAGTTTCAATTATCGAAACATATTATTTACCGTTTTCGCCTCAAAGAAGCAGCCCGATTAAAACTATTAGCGAGGGGTTCGGGTAAAGTAATTATCAGAGTTAATAATCCTTCGATACTTTCGGAAAGAGCTTTTCGAGTGGCATTACAACAATATTTAAGTAAAATAGAAAACAAACAAACAATACAGGAAAGAACGCAACGTTTCGTAGCAGACAATAAATTACGCAATTCTTATCAAGTATTTAAACAAGACCTACATCGATTTCTTTGTAAAAATATTAAGCCAAGAAACAATAATTATAATTTCGAGCGACAATTGGCAAGCAAGCTAGAGCATATTTTTCCCCAATCCAATCAAAAACCTCTCAATAACTCTTTAGTTTTGCAAACTAGTCGTCAGTTATTTAGTTACTTTATTGTCGATTCTACTGTTTCTACTAATCCTGGAAAATTTGCCGATCTAATTGCGAATTTGGGTACGGCGCAAGCAATGATTGTTTTAATCAAAATTGTTCTTATTTGCCCTGAATCAAAAGTAGATCTAGAAAAAAAGATTGCCTTAATTGTTGCTCACTACCAAATGCACGATATACAGGATATACCTTGGGTAATTAAAACCTTAGAACATTTACTGATTGCTTTTGGGATTTATTTTGGTAACATAGATGTTTCTGTTGCCAAATCAATTATAAATAAATAATTATTTTATTATTCGACCATATCTACAGATATTTCATCCGATTTTTGCCACCGCCTCAACTCGTTACGATCGGCTAAAAAATCTTCTAGTTTTTGTCGATATAAATTTCGATATTCCTCGAAGCTATACTTATCGACTCTAATTCCAAAGTCTTCTCTTTCATTGCCCTGTAAAACATCAGCAATTTGATTATTAACTGTAACCGAATAATGACTACCATCAAAAGTATTATCTGGATTTTTAGTTATCTTTGAAGGCGCAGAAAAATCATACATAGCGTCATATTTTTGAGCTAAGTCATGAAATCCAATTAAATAACAATCCATCAAACCTCTACCATAAGTATCGTTGATCATGCTCCAAGCAGATCTGGGGGGAACATAACCAATAAATTGGGCATTAGGAAAAATGTTTCTCAAGTCAGCAAAAGTTTCTACAGAAGAAAGATCGCACTTCTGTTGTGAACCTGGTTTATAAAACCCTGGAGTATAAACTGGCGCATCGTCAAAATCTACTGGTTCAAAATCGCGATCGTAATAATTGCCAGGATCGGGACTAATCCCTAATAATGTCATTGCCGAAAATAACAGAACGTCAGCAGATAAATAAGCTTGTAAAGGAGATTTTGTGCGTAGAGTACCGAGAGTTATTGGCTCTTGTTTTTTACGTTCTTTCTCCACAAAATTAAGACCATCTACACCAATATAAACTATTTCAGGATCTATCCCTTCTTCTCTTAAGGCTTGAGCGTAATTTACAAAATCGGGTATCTCTCCACCCTTTAAAGCATAGTTAAAACAGTTCCGATTTTTAAACTTTGATGCTTTGAGAGCAGTGACTCTCGAACTACCTAGAATTATGCAATTATAATTTTCGCTATCTTTAGTTCTTAAGAATAAATTTGTTTTAGTAATCCTTTCATTGAAGGTAAAATTTTTACCAGTCAATATATTGCCATTTCCGTACCACAGTGGATCGATTGCCCAATTAATACTGGCTACCGAACCTAACAGGATTGAGGTGATTAATCCATATAGTTTAAAGCTGAATTTAGATTTTTCGTCTTTCGTCGGTACGGTTGAGGGAGCAGACATCTCGGTTGTTTTACGTTTACCTATATTGAAAAATTCGGCTGCTACGTTTTTAAAATTCATTATTTTATATCGCTAGTATATATTCTAAAAATTAAAATTGAAAATATAAAAACTCACTGACTCTAGTAAAGCTGAGTAGAGAAAGTGATGTTAATCCTGCAAGAATTACAGTCCAAACTTTATTAGGTTTCCAGGATATAGAACGCCAAAATTTTTGTTGCCATGATGGCAAATTAGGTTCGATTGGTTCGGTTAGCGTTGGATTATAATTACCCATCCATTGCTGAACATTGGGAGTAAACCAAGCAATTAAAAGAAGTATAATAATCCCAAAGGTGGCATATTTTTGACTAATGCCAACGTTAATCGTAAAACCGAGA
>CAYXWE010000291.1:0-5519 GCA_964468145.1 uncultured Pleurocapsa sp. | reverse complement strand
GATTTAATAATCCAGTTTACTAAAGGGGAAACTGCAAATAGCAACATCGCCATCGGAATATACCAATAGGCAAACATTACTCTACCTGTAATTAAATACCAAAATACTGCCAGAAAAGGTTGATTTTGCAAGTCATCGGGTAAGTATTCCCCTCCTCCATCTAGAAACACCGTAGCCAAAATAGGAATTGAGGAAAATAGTAAATACGGCAACAATACGTATTGCGCCTTTTTGACCATAAATTTTTTGTAGTTGAACCTGGGATAGAAAATGTGATTGTATAAAAATCCTGAAATAAATACAAAATAAACAGTACCGTTGAGGCTGAGGGCGTAGATAAATTCTCCCAGGGTACTAGATACTTTCCATTGAGCTAAATCAAAAGAGTGACCTAAGACAATTAAAACAATTGCTAGTCCTCTAAAATAATTAATTGAGTTAATAAATTTTTTCTTTTTTGGGGGAGCTTGAGTAACCATTGGCAACTAAAAAAGTAAATTGAATAAAAAATAAAATAAAAATAGAAATTTATATTAACCTCAAGATTAATGCTGCCGAAGCATCGATCGAGATCGTCGATATTGTGTTTTAAAATAAGCAAAAAATACCGAACTAACAGTAGTTTTCAGTAAAAATATACTGAACTGTCAATTTAATAATTCACTATTAGTTTTGCAGCATACAATAAAATCCCCAGTTTTTTACAGCGAAAATCCGTAAATTCACTGAAAACTTATATTGATTTCCCGATCTGTACCTTTTTAACTAAGCAAAGTAGATAGAAAACTGTCGAGCAATAGGTAAGTATAAGGAACATGAGGACATCTGAATAATTTAAACAAATTTTTAGCTAATAAATTGTCACAACAGGAACTAATACTGGCAAAATCAATTCAAAACAAGTAGTAAATTTATCGATAATAGTGACGCTTCGAGTATGTTAAATGTTAATTTGACTTTACCTAAATTCAATAAAATATCTATTCGTTTAATAAAAGGTAGTTTGCTAGCAGGGATAGGGTTGAGTTTTGGCTTAATTCCTGACATGAGAGCGCGATCGCAGGTTGCTACTTTTAGTATTAACGCTTACGCCCAAGAATTCACCCCACAAGAAACTCAAAGCTACGCCAAAGCAGGTTACGAAGTAGAACTGCTGAGGAGGGAAGTGTATCAAGAAATTAAGTCGATAATCAATCAGCCACCACCAAATATTGTTTGCGATCGCCAAGAAACCTTACAAGATCTAGACCCCGACATTCGCAATCTGGCAAACCGCTACTGTAGCGAGTCATTGCAAATTGTTCGGCAAAATAACTTAAGTATCGATCGCTTTAATGAATTGAAAAGTTATTACGATCGCCGAGATAATTTTTATCAGCAAGTACAAAAAGTTCTGCTTAAGTTACAGAACTGAAAATTGAATTTGTTTAAGGTAAAGTCCTGGCTTTTAGAGCGTGCAGCTATCGGACGAACGGAGTTATACTAAATCCGGTTCCCATAGGTTGCTTAAAAAATTAAGTAATGAGTAATGAGTAATGAGTAATAAGTAATAAGTATTAGTTTTCAAAACTTTAGGCGAGAAACCAAACACTACTTTTTCCAAGCGGATTTAGTATTAGTCGCCACTAGCCCGCAAGTGTTCGCGATTTTAAATTGCGGGCTAGCCTGCGGGCTAGTAGCATTTTTAGCTTTTAAGACAGCTATAGTTAACTTCCCCATTAAGATTGCGATCGCTATTTTAAATTCGACTCAATCTAGGTATGGTGTTTGAAAGTTTAAAATAGCTATTTTTTTCCTATTCCTGAAAAAAAATAAGAAGCTGTTTCACCAGATTTTTGGATATTTGTTTTCGATCCTAAATTCAGCAAGGCCAAGATTGGGAAAAATATCAAAAAGACTTTACTTTCTTCCAACCTACTATCTTGCTACCAATACGAAATATAACAGAACTGGCTAAACCAAGTTCGGCGATCGCTTCTTCTAATAAAAGAGCCTGCTCTTTGTCGATACTAAATAAGTGAGGACAGTTAGCAAAATCAATACACAATACAGTAGAACGTCCCCAAGGTTCTCGAAATACTTTGCTATCCTGGGGTAAAAAAGCAGCAAGAGTTTTAAACTTACTCAAAGCTACCTGCTCGAAGTTGGCACTGGTACAGTTAAGTGGTGATTCCATATTTTCCGAATCAATCAACGAGATCGGCGACTAAAAACTCCCAATGGAGTCACTTCAATTAGATTAGCACTGATAATTTTTTAAATGTTATATCTTATGGCTTATTTAATAAAAATTTCCAGTTTTTCTTCAAGATAATTCTAATATCTGTTCATTATTCTATAGATAAATACTAAACTAGACAAAATAAGTAAAAATATTAATTTTACTTACTAAATTTAACTTTATATTAAAATTGTGAATCAACCATCCAACAGTAAATATCCAGAAAATCTCCTGAATTTTGATTCAGAGGGATCGGTGGCTAGCAAGCCCGTCAAACGTCCTGGAGATTTTGATAGTGTTTTTTTGGAAAAACTTTATCACGATCGCGACATACCAGCGTTAAATGCTATCAACAAAGCGTTAAGTTTTACCCCAGAAGAAGCCCTATATATTGCAGAAATTGACGGCGAATTTAGTTTCATAGACTATACCAATAAAAATGCTCCTCCCGTACCTACCCCGATTGAGTCGAGTAATTTCAACGCAATTTCCGCCGATACTTCTCTAGCTACCGCATCTAATTCGGATCTGGCTAAAAATCAAAGCAATTCATCCAAATCGTCTCTATTGCTGGGTAAAAAAGCTCTGTTTGTTGGTATGGGTTTAGGCATACTACTGACTTTTGGAGCAACTCGTTTATTTTCTAGCTCAACCGCCACAGACAACAAGCAGCCTGAAGCAGCAGAAGTAGCCCCATCTGCTCCTGCCCAAGCAGTAACCATTACCGAAGTAAGTACCACAGATATAGACAGTACCTTAGATGCTTCTGGTACAGTCACCGCCTACGAAACAACTCCCGTGATGTCTCAGGCTTCTGGTTTGCAGATTACTGAAATATTAGCAGAGAGGGGGGATTCAGTCGAACGAGGACAGGTATTAGCCAGATTAAACAATCGAGCTTTAACCGCTCAAAAAAATGAAGCAGAAGCTGCGGTTGCTCAGGCTCAAGCCAGATTGAACGAATTAAAAGCAGGAAGCAGAGTCGAAGAAGTTGCTCAAGCTCAATCGAGGGTAGATAATGCCCGCTCGGCGATCGCCCAAATAGAATCGGAATTGGAATTAATTCAAAAAAGAGTAGAGCGCAATCGTACCCTACAGGCAGAAGGGGCAATTACTCGCGATCGCCTAGACGAAATTCTCAATCAAGAGAGAGTAGCCCAATCAAACCTAGCAGGAGCAAAAGCTAGTTTAGCAGAAGCCCAACAAGCCCTTTCTCAATTAAAAGCTGGTTCTCGCCCCCAAACTATTGCCCAATCAGAAGCAGAGCTTCAACAGGCGATCGCCAGACTAGATTCAATTGAAGTACAGTTGGCAGATACTACCGTTGTTGCTCCCAGTAAGGGGATAATTGCTTCGAGGGATGCTAGGGTGGGGCAAATTACTTCCACCTCCGAAACTCTGTTTACCATTATTCAGGATGGACGTTTAGAACTTAGATTGAATGTTCCTGAAACCCTAATTAGTAAAATCGGGGTGGGACAAGAAGTACAAATTAGTTCCAACGCCAATAAAAATTTAGACTTAACTGGTAAAGTAAGAGAAATCGATCCCATAATTGACGATAGCTCCCGCCAAGCCTTAGTAAAAGTAGACTTGCCCAGCAATAGCAACCTTAAACCTGGAATGTTCTTACAAGCAGCTATCAATATTGATACCAATCAAGGACAAGCTGTACCAATCGAAGCATTATTGCCTCAATCGGGAAATAGGGCGATCGCTTTTGTGGTGCAAGATGATAATACAGTCAAAGCCCAAACAGTACAGATGGGAGAAATACTGGCAGAGCAACGAGTAGAAGTAATTGCAGGACTAGAATCGGGCGATCGCATAGTTTTAAAAGGAGCAGCTTATCTCAAAGATGGCGATCGCATTACCATATCCAACAATTAATAGACCTATGAGCATAAGTCCTGAGTTATCATAAGTTTTTGGCAAATGACAAAGAACTAATAACAAAAAACTATTAAATGAATGGATAATTGATAGCACTTAATCCCTCATCCCTTTAAAATATGTCTGCTCCACCTATTCAATGGTATCCAGGTCACATCGCTAAGGCAGAAAAACAGTTAAAAGAACAGCTTAATAAAGTTGATGTAGTCTTAGAAATATTGGATGCCAGAATACCGATCGCCTCTCACCATCCTCAAATCGATAACTGGATTGGTACTAAGCCGAGAATCATAGTTTTAAATCGGATGGATATGATTCCCGAATCTACCAAACAAGATTGGCTCAAATGGTTCAAACTACAGGAAAAACAACCCTTCTTTACCAATGCCAAACAGGGGAAAGGTATTAAAGCCATCAAAAATGCTGCCCAAAAAACAGGGGTAGGGATGAATCAACGTAGGCGCGATCGCGGAATGCGTCCTCGTCCTGTCCGTGCGGTGGTTATTGGCTTTCCTAACGTGGGCAAGTCTGCCTTAATTAATCGTTTGGTGGGTAAAAAAATTGTGGTCAGCGAGCGTCGTGCGGGGGTAACTCGCCAGCTACGATGGGTCAAAATATCTAAAGAGATAGAATTGTTAGATGCCCCAGGAATTATTCCCTGGCGATTAGAAAATCAACTCGATGCAGTAAAATTAGCAATTTGCGAAGATATTGGGCAAGCCTCTTATGACAATCAGGTAGTGGCTGCTTCTGCAGTAGATTTACTGATAGAGTTAGGTTATGGCAAAGTATTACAGTCCCGTTTCAATCTTGACCCTACAGGATTAACGGGAGAAGCTTTTATTCAAGATGCTAGCGATCGCTTCTATAAAGGAGATAAAGAAAGAGTTGCTCGTCAAATCCTGTATGATTTTCGCACGGGGAACATGGGTAAAATACCCTTGGAATTACCGCCGTTGTCATCAGTTAAGTAGGTAAGGGGCTAGTGAATCGTAAGCAGTTATTGATATTATTATTAGTTTTCTGGCTGGGTTATATGCCAATAGCTCGTGCAGATATGTGTCGCGATCGCAATGGTCATCGAGTGTGCGTACTTAAGTTAAAGCGCAGTGCCAAAAACTTTTGGGAATATCGTGCCAAGGTAAGTATTGATGGCAAAAAACAGGCAGATCGAGAAATTTATAACTGTCGCGATCGCACTTTGACTCGCAAGGGTAAGTATCCTATTCCCTACAAACCCAACAGCCCAGGAGAATTAGTCTGTAGTCTGTTTCAAAAGTAATGAAATTAATTCAAAAAGCTAAAAGCTAAAAGCTAAAAGCTACGAACTAATTAATTTTGAACGAAGCTAATTCACACAAGGCGTTATATTATGACTAAATCCAACCCCGTTGATTCTTTGCTA
>CAYXWE010000290.1:0-5529 GCA_964468145.1 uncultured Pleurocapsa sp. | reverse complement strand
TTCTGACTCTACTCATATCTTATTTTTGAGTCGTTACTCACTCTTTAGTAAAAAACCTACCCTTGTAAGGGGCTAGGGGGGCGAGATCGAAGATATAGATAACTTTGGCTGATGTCCTCTTAGTTCTAGACTGCATATTATTTATCTCTCAGACATATATATCAGACAAAGCAATTAACCCACGAGAGATAATGCGCAACACAATTATGACCGCCCAAACATATAAGTTAACCAAAGATATTACTTTTATTCGCAATTTATCTTTAACCTTTATTATAGCGATCGCTAGTTTATTTGCCTTGTCTGATTTACAGTCTCGCGCTACCGAAGTATCCGCACAAGCCGAAATTACCAATATGTCTCATTCTCAAACTAAATTCATTGTCAAACGTAAATAAAAAGGCTTCGCTTCGCCTAACCTATTAATTTCAATAAAGACCAATAACCAATAACCAATAACTATTATTCAGCATCGTCGATAATAATAGTTTCAATTGGTACTACTTTAACTTTTAGCTCGACATCTTTTTCTAATCGCTGGCTTAACAAATCCCCAATCTTCGTCAGGCGATCGCGTGTTATGGTATTGGGCTCGGCAGTTATTTCTATTTCGAGAGCAATAGTATTTTGGTGGGGCTTAACAGAAATTGAGCGCACGTCACTATTGGATAAAGAGGTTATTTCTTGGCGGAATATTTCGTTAGTATTGTAACGGACGTTATTTTGCAAAATAAAGCTTTTCAACGACCATCCCAAGGGTAAACCCAAAATAAATAGGGTAGTTACAGCAAAAATCAGTCCTTGTTTGGCTCGTTCGATACTACCGTAAGACTGTAGCAGTAGGACGACTACGCCACTAAAAATAATTCCTGTCAAATTGGTGACAAATAACAATAATGCCCCAATTGCCATAGTTGTTTCACCCCAAGCAAAGCCTATCCCCACAACGCTTAGAGGTGGTACAAGAGCCACCGCAATCGCAACTCCAGGTAAAGCATCCGCAATTCGTTTGCGAGTATTGGCAAAAGCCCCAGCCGATCCTGCTGCTAAGGCAATAACCAAATCTATTAGATTGGGATTGGTACGGGCTGCTATTTCAGGGGTAACGGTTTTTAAACCCAACAGCAACACCGTTACCCCTGAGATAACAATGGTAAATAAAACCCCCGTCAATAATGTCAAACCCGAACGCTTGAGTAACCTACGATTAGCTACTGTAGTTGAATAGGCAATCCCCGTAATCGGGCCAATTAGAGGAGCAATAATCATCGCCCCAATAATAATTGCCACACTATTTGCCAGTAAACCCAAAGTAGCAATCAACCCCGACAAACCAAGCAGTACATAGAAGCTGAGAGATGGTACTGACGATCGCCATAGATTGCGACTGAGGGTAACAATGGGGAGGGGTTTTTCAGCCAACCAATGCCAATCGCCACTTTGAGTATTCCAAAATTCTTCAACATTTTTAGTCTGAACGGGATACTTTTGCCGAAAGAATAATTTAAGTTTGGCGTACCAGCCAACATTAGGATTGAGTAATAGCATGAGGGATGAAGAATGAAGGATGAGGAATAACCAATAACCAATGACCAATAACCAATGACTAATAACCAATGACTAATAACCAATGACTAATAACCAATAACTAATAACCAATGACTAATAACCAATGACTAATAACCAATCAATGAAAAGATTTTGGCGTTTGGCTGCGGTTAATATTTTGTCCAATTTGACTGTGCCGTTGGCTAGCTTGGTGGATACTGCTTTTTTGGGTCACTTGACAGATATTAGTCATTTGGCTGGGGTTGCGATCGCGACTGTCTTATTTAACTATATTTACTGGACTTTTGGTTTCCTGCGGATGGGGACAACGGGTTTAACCGCCCAAGCTAGGGGCAGAGAATTAACAGAAGAGGTGGTGTTAATTTTACTGCGTAATGTTGCGATCGCTTTAACCATTGGGATCGCAATTTTAATTTTGCAACAGCCTATAAGAGAGATTGGTTTTAGCTTATTGCAAGGAGATTCCAGCACGATCCAAGCTGGTCGAGATTATTATAATGCTTTAATTTACGGCGCACCTGCCACCTTGATTAATTTTGTTTTACTGGGGTGGTTTTTGGGCAAAGAAGAAGCGGGCAAAGTTTTATTGCTCTCAGGCGTTAATAAGGGGGCAAATATTGTTCTTGATTATCTATTGATTGTGCGTTGGAATCAATCTAGTAGTGGTGCGGGGGCTGCCACAGCGATCGCTCAGTATATTACTCTTTTGTTAGGTTTGATTTTGGTATGTTCTCAATTGCCTTGGGCTGCATTGCGATCGCATTTTCCAAATATCCCAAATCTGACTGCTATCAAAGCCACCTTCACTCTCAACCGCGATATCTTAATTCGTACTTTAGCGTTAGTATCTACCTTTGCCCTATTTACCAATCTCAGCGCAACTATGGGAACGGGAATTTTAGCCAGTAATACTTTATTGTTGCAGGTAGTTACCCTAGCTGCCTATTTCATTGATGGTATTGCCTTTGCTACGGAGAGTATTGCAGGAAATCTCCAGGGACAAGGAAAAAGCGACCAATTAATTGCTTTATTAAAGCTAGCAGGCAGTAGTAGCTTGCTAGCGGGGTTGAGTTTTGCAACTATCTTTTGTTTGTTTCCTCAAGGTTTGTTTGGCTTATTGACCAATCATTCGGAGGTAATTGCAGGAGTGCAAAATTATATTTGGTGGTTATTTCCTATTTTAGGCTTTGGCGCGATCGCTTATATGCTAGATGGTTATTTTTTAGGATTAACCGCAGGGAAAGTTTTACGTCAGTCTACTTTGATAGCTGCGCTGTTGGGTTTTGTTCCTATGGCGATCGCAGCTTGGTATTGGCAGACTAATAATTTGTTGTGGTTGGCACTAACTTTATTTATGGCTACCAGAAGTATTACTTTAATGTTGAGAGTAGTTAGAGGTAATTAAAACTCTTGATTGGTAATCCAAGCACATTGATAGGGTTGAAGCATAAAACTATCGCTAATATCTTCAATAACTTGACCGCTAAGAAGATCGTGCCAAGGATCGACACAGATTAAATTTATATCAGATAGATGCAGCTTTTGCGGGCGATCGCTTAAATTATGAATACAGAAAATACTTTGGTCGCGATTGATACTCTGTCGCCAGAAAGCAAACAAAGATTTGTTCATTGGATGCAAAGTGTACTGAGTGGCATTAGGATGAAAAGCAGGTTGACGACGGCGAATTTGGATGCGTCGAGACATTTCCCCCATTACGATTGATTGAGTCGATTTGGGATCTTGTAGTTTGCTCTCCAACTCTTGATAGTTCCAGCGATGGCGATTGATCGAACGATTGCGCCCCGTCTGTTCGACTCCTGCAAGATCGTTGGGAGTTGCCAAAAAACTATGAATATAAAAGGCGGGAATTCCTTCTAAAGCCATCATGATGGTTTGAGAGCAAAGAAATCGCTCTATTTGCCATTCATCTACTCCTTTAGCAGTACCTTTGAGGGCATCGAACAGAGAAATATTAATTTCGTAGGGACTTTGAGTGCCATCAGCTTTGCTCCTCATACTGATTTTACCGCCAAATTTCTCCATCGTTTTCAACATGGTTTGATACTCATCTGGCGATAGCAATCCTTCGGTGGGGCGCAACCCAATGCCATCGTGAGAAGCCGTAAAATTAAAATAGGCGCAACCACTAGGTGCGGGGGGCATACTCATCATCCAAGTTTTGAGGTGATCGGATTTTCCTTGTAGTAGAGCGTTAAGAATCAGAGGAGGCAAACTAAAGTTATAAATCAAATGGGCTTCATCGCGATTGCCAAAATAACTTAGGTTTTCTCTGTTGGGGACATTCGTTTCGGTTATCAAAGCCACATCGGGATTTAGCATCTGGGCTATTTCGCGAAACAGCTTAATTAAGGCATGGGTTTGGGGTAAATGAATGCAAGGAGTACCCAGACATTTCCATAAGTACCCCACTGCATCCAGTCGAATATATTTAGCACCTTTGTCAAGATAAAAGAGGATAATCTTAATAACCTCGATTAAAACATCGGGATTTTCATAATTAAGATCTACCTGATCGGCACTAAAAGTCGCCCAAACGTGCTTTTTTCCTTTAATTGTATCTACTTCGACTAACAGGGGAGTACTGCGGGGGCGAACTACAGCAGAAAGATCGTCTTCGGGGCTAGCCTCAATAAAATAATCGCATCCAGGTTTTTGACCCTGTTTAAACTGCTCGAACCAATCGCTTTGACTGGAAATGTGATTGAGGACTAAATCTGCCATCAAGTCAAATTTTTGAGCGATCGCTTCTACATCTTCCCAATTTCCTAAATTAGAATCTACCTCCAAATAATCAATTACCGAAAATCCATCATCAGAACTATAAGGACAAAAAGGCAATATATGCACTCCCGTAATCGTATCCTGCAAACGTTCGAGAAATTTATTGAGAGTAACTAAAGGTTTTTCTTCAGTGGTGTAGATACTATCCCCATAGGCGATCGTCAAAACTTCATTTTGACTCCACTTGTTTAAATTCTCAGCGATATTATCGGCTAGTCGATCTTGTACTAAAGAAAAAATTTGCTCCAGTAAGAGATCGACAATATACCGATCGCTATAAATTTTATCTAATAAAGGTTTAATTTTGACCAGAAAAATCTTGAATTTCTCTTGCTGTAGAGAAGTTGCGTACTCAGACTGTGGCATAAATTCTTGCTTACCTATAGTTTCTAACCTTACAAGTAGTTAGATAAGCAAAATTTTCGCTCCTAAATTGTTCTCGATGAGCTTTTACTAAATAGCATCTGAATTCTTTTCTCCCGTACGAATACGAACAACTTCCGCCACGGGAGAGATAAACATTTTTCCATCTCCAATTTCTCCTGTTCGTGCAGCAGCCATAATTTTTTCGACTACCATATCTGCTTGCTCGTCTTCGACTATGACGATAATCTTGATTTTTGCCAGAAATTCTATGGTATATTCCGAACCGCGATAACGCTCCGTCTGTCCTTTCTGACGACCAAAACCCCGCACCTCAGAAATTGTTACTCCAATTACTCCCGCATTCAATAAGGCAGTTTTTACTTCTTCTAGTTTAAAAGGTCTGATAATAGCTTGGATTCTTTTCAATTCTCAATCTCCTTTCTCTCTGAAAAAAGCTTAAAGTAATTGAAAACTTGAGGAAGTTACAGAAATAACAGTAAAATTTTTGCCAAGCTGTATTTTTGCGCGAAAATAGTCTCTGAAAAATTAATCCTGTCCGAGAACCCTAAAAATTGATTAGTGGGATGCTTTTGTGCAGATTCTAGTTACGAAAATTCAATTACGGTGATTTTATCTAGGGATATCTGATAATATTTCCATTAGTTCTTTTACATTTATCGATATCTTGTCGATACCTAAAAATGGGTCTAAAAATAGTCAAAAATTTTGACGCTACTTTCACTCTCAATTCCGAATCCCATGAGATTCTGTTTCGTTTATTGACCAATA
>CAYXWE010000289.1:0-5544 GCA_964468145.1 uncultured Pleurocapsa sp. | reverse complement strand
AGTTGTATTATGTAGAAATGATACTAGCTCATGTCTACAAGCTCAAGCCCAATAACAGCCAATCTCAAAAGTTGAATGACTGGCTAAATATGCTTCGCGCTTTTTACAATTTTTGTTTGAGGGACAGAATCGAAGCATACGAACAAGTACGCTCTCCTATCATGGGTAACTACTCAAAGCTAGACAATCAAGGTCAGTGCTGTCCTTTAACTTGTTCGGTTAGCTCCTAGGCATCTGTAGGTTATCCTTGGTCGAACAAAAATCAGAAACGTTCGGCGGGACATCAGCAATCATCATATTTACCAGAGTTAAAAACTTTACGCCCCTGGTACAAAAAGATAAATGCTAACGTTCAGCAGATGAACTTAAGACGTTTAAACGAAGCTTTCAAGAAATTTTTGGATGGTGCTGGTGGTTATCCGAAATTTAAGACTAGAAGCAAATTTCGTTCTTTTAGTTATGTCCCAGGACAGGTCAAGATTGAAGGAAATAAAGCAAGGCTTCCTGGCATTGGTTGGATGAAATTTTACTTATCTAGACCATTGCCTAAAGGGTTTTCAGTTCGTACTGTTACCATCAGACGAAAAAGCGACGGTTGGTATATGTCGGTGAGACTAGAAAACAAAAATATTCCAGATATTCAACCAATAGATACCAAACAAGTTAAAACTGTCATTGCTGCCGATTTGGGAATTAGAAAGCTAGTATCTTTAAGTAATGGTGAAACTATTGCTAATCCTCAATATGCCAATAAATTAGAGCGCAGAAAGACAATTAGGCAACGAAGGGCATCTCGTAAAGTTAAGGGTTCAACATAATGTCGCAAGGATTCCCTTATCCTCGTGATAGTTAGGGAGGAATTGCGACCAGTATAAAACATTGCGAAGCAATACAACTTATAGATCTACTTGGCTAATGGGTGATATAATTCTCTACATGAAACAAGTCACAACAGTAGCCTGTAAACTCGAAGTACCTCTAAAGTTTGTCGCAGAAATGGACAAAACGTTAGAGGTATTTGCTGCTGCTTGTGAATGGGTAAATGCAAATATACCTTTGGAACTAACTAATAAAGCTAAGATGCAAAAGTTAGTTTACAACGATGTTCGAGCATTGTTTGGTTTGTCGGCTAATCTTGCTATACAGGCATTGAGACGAGTCTGTTCTAACAGAAAAACGGCTAGGCAAAAAAAGCGTAATGTCAGAAAGTTTAGTCCAACGTCAGTTAGTTACGATGCCAGAATATTTAGCTTTAGAGAATCAGATTACTCTGTAAGCATCAAGCTTTTAAAAACTAGAGCTAGGTTTTTTCTTAATATCGGGAACTACCAGCGTGGCATCCTTAAAGGGCAAAATCCTAAATCTGCTACTTTGGTTAAACGCAAGAATGGTGATTTCTATATACACATCAACTTAGACAACGAAGTTCCAGACTTAATCAATGCAAAAGACGTGATAGGAGTCGATTTAGGAAGAGTTGATATAGCACATACATCAGACAAAGAGAGTTGGAGTGGCGTGCCGTTAAATAAAGTCAGAAACAAGTATGCTTGGCTTAGAAAAGTTCTCCAAAAGAAAGCCTCGTTAGGCACGAGAAGTAGTAGGCGTAGATGCCGAGAGCTTCAGAAACGGTTATCAGGCAAGGAGAGACGATTCCAGAAGCATACAAATCATGAAATATCTAGACAGCTAGTAAATAATGCAGTTACTAGCAATCGTGCTATCGCACTAGAAGACTTATCAGGTATTAGAGAAAGAACTAACCAACTACCGAGGAATAAACAGGAGCGTAGAAAATCGAACAACTGGGCTTTTTATCAGCTAAGACAATTTTTGACTTACAAATGCTTGTTAGCTGGTGTTCCCCTGCTGTTGGTGAATCCTGCTTATACATCCAAGTCCTGCTACAAGTGTGGACATATTGGGAACAGAAACGGTAAGAAATTCACCTGCGTGAATCCTGATTGTCGAAACAAGTGCGACCCTGATTATCAGGGAGCAAAAAATATTGCTGCATTAGGGCGTTCTATAAACACGCCTGGAGGCTCAGATCTCGTCTGTAGATTAAAACCTGGAAAAGTAGAATACTTCCAGCTTAGTCTATTTGACGATAATTTAGGGCTACTGAAAACCCCACCTTCAACCGCAGCGTAGCGGAGGTAAGGTGTGGGTAGTTTATTACTCATCATTTATAGAGTGATAGGTAACGATCGATGGTAAATAATAAACGATAAATGCCGAATGAAGCGACCAAACTCGTCCTACTTAAGTTTAACGGTAACTTCGAGTCGGGTTTTCAGATTAATTTAGAAATTGGCAAAGAAGGACAGGCAGCAGATCGGGGTATTTTGGGATATTTACCCCCCACAAGAGAATTAAATCGCTATCTGTTGCAATGGCAACAAAAATATATCCAATTAGGAAATAATACCAGAATCAAACCGCAACAAATCATTTATGATGGCAAAATACTGCCTCACAAGCAATTAATCGCCTCCGCCAACAATCTCCAACTTCAATTTCAGCAGTGGCTCAATTCCCCTAGTTTCTATGCAGTGGATAAACACCTGCGGGAAGAGTTGAACCGTTTGGAAGAGGTAAGAATACTTATATGTAGCGATCGCCCGCAAATCTATCAATTGCCCTGGTGTTGTTGGGATTTATTGGAAAACTATCCCAATTTAGAAATTGGCATTAGTAATTTTAATTTTCGG
Source organism: uncultured Pleurocapsa sp. (assembly GCA_964468145.1). Taxonomy (GTDB): domain Bacteria; phylum Cyanobacteriota; class Cyanobacteriia; order Cyanobacteriales; family Xenococcaceae; genus Waterburya. The sequence goes on along the minus strand of CAYXWE010000289.1, from coordinate 2,830 downwards.
CGGGTACAAACCGACTCCAAAATGCGCAGACACCATAAGGTGAGAATTCTAGCTATTTTAGGGGATAGTCGAGGACTCAATCTTCAGGCAGATCGCCATTTTTTGGAGTCTCTAGAGCGTTGCGAAGTTGTATTTTTGGTCGAGCCAACTCCCCAAGAATTATACGCCCGTCTGTGGCAAGCTAGCTGGGATATTGTCTTTTTTGCAGGACACAGCCAAACCATTGACAGAGAAGGAATTTTATATCTCAATCAACAAGATTGTCTGACGATCGAGCAGCTAAAATATAGCTTCAAAAAGGCGATCGCTTCGGGACTCCAACTGGCGATCTTTAATTCCTGCGATGGCTTAGGTTTGGCAGAAGAGTTGGGTAAATTGTCCCTACCTCAATCGATTGTGATGCGGATGCCCATCCCCGACATCATGGCTCAAGAGTTTGTCAAACATTTCTTGCAGGGTTATGCGGAGGGCAACTCCCTGTACTTAGCTACCAAGATGGCAAGAGAACAACTACAGGGTTGGGAGAAACAATATCCATACTCTAGTTGGCTGCCGACTATTTACCAAAATCCTGCGGTAATTCCGCCACTGTGGGCCGACCTATGGAATGACGATCTCACTACTTGGTTCGATCGAGCTAGATTCAAACTACTCCAACCATCGTCTCTGGCTACGGCGATGGTCAGCGCGATCGCCGTAATCTTAGTTTATCTAATTCAATCTTGGGGCTGGCTAGAATCTTCAGAATTAGCAGCCTACGATCGCTTTATCGGTTGGCGACCGACACTTGCTGCCGACGAACGAGTTTTGGTCATTACTATTGACGATAACGACCTCAGCTATCAACACAATAGCGATTTAGCTCTCAATATGCGCGGTTCGATTAGCGATATTGCCTTGGAGCGATTGATAACTAGGTTAGAGTCAGGAAATCCTAAGGCGATCGCTTCAGACGTGATTCATGATTTTCCTTTTAAATCCGATCTAGCTCAAACTGTGGCTCAAAGTAGTAATTTCTTTGCGATCTGTCGCGTGAAAATCGACCAACTAAATCTTGATAGTATTTCCGCACCATCCCAATTACCCCCCGAACGGGTAGGCTTTAGTAATTGGGCGATCGATAACGATGGGGCAATTCGTCGTCAAATTATCGGTATGTCTCCCGATGATATTTGTCAAAGCAGTCAATCTCTTAGTTTGCGCCTGGCTCTCAAATATTTAGAAGATTTTCCTGCAAGCTATGAATCTCAAGGTTTACTCAAAATTGGCGATGCAACATTTCCCAAGCTTAATCCTACTAGCGGGGGCTATCGTTTGCCAGAAGCCCAAGGTTATCAAACCTTACTCAACTACCGTCGCACCTCACCGCCTACTCTACCTTTAAAAGAAGCCTTGACTATGCCCGAATCGTCTTTAAAGCGACTAATCGATGGCAAACTGGTTTTGATTGGAGTAGTGGGCTACAACCAAGATTTACACTATACCCCCTTCAGCAGAGGTCAGCAAGCAAAACGCTTACCAGGAGTAATCATCCACGCTCAAATGGTTGGCAGTATTGTTAGTGCTGTTTTGGGGGAACAAAAATCCCTATGGTGGATCGGCGATCGCTGGGAAATGGCTTGGATTGCTTTTTGGTCGATAGTCGGTGCGGTTATGGCAAGCAGGTATCGGAATTCTTTTGGCAAAACGAGCCTGAGTATTTTTACCTCTCTCACTCTGATTTTGTTGACTAGCTGGCTATTATTTCTCAATGGAGGGTGGCTAATTGCGATCGCCCCTAGTTTGGCTTTGTTATTGTCCTGGGCGATCGCTTTTGTTTATCGTAATTTTAACTACTAATAACCGCTTCAGTGGCTATTGTTTCGGCATCAGGAGCAACATCTGCCTTAGTAGCGCGAAACATCCCGAAACGACACAAGCCAGCACCAAAAGCCAACCTCATCAATAATAAAGTGGGAACTTCTCTAAGGGATTTAATCAAGCCCGAAACTCCAAATAGTATTAACCCTTTGGGTCTAGCAATACCCTGCCAGATAGAATCAATCCAAGAAGGTAGAGTTTCTTGCGTCCAGTCGTCGGTAATTACTTCTCCTTTTACCATACCTGTTTCGGCTAGCAACTCGGAAAATCTTTCGATACTAGAAAAAGCAGGATGAGACCACTGATCCAATAGCTGTTTCATTACGGGCTTTTCCCAGAAATTAAGGGGAGTAAGGCGATCGTCTCGTTGATTCCAATCTGCTACCACCAAAATGCCTCCTGGTTTAAGCACGCGCAATAATTCCTTGGCAAACACTGCCTTGTCGGGCATATGTGGCCCTGCTTCTACCGACCACACTACATCAAAACTAGCATCGGGGAAAGACAATGCCATGGCATCATCCACCGCAAATTTCGCATCTACATCTTCTGGAGTTAATTCTTGGGCGCGTTTTACCTGTTGGGGGCTGATAGTGACTCCCGTAACCTCAAAGTTATAATCTTTGGCTAAAATACGACTGCTGCCTCCAATACCGCAGCCTACATCCAAGAGGGTAGTTTTGGCTGGTAATTTATCTAGACCGCCCCAACGCACCATTTCATCGACAAAATCATGTTTGGCAGCCAAGAAATCTTTAGATTTTGGTGGCGATCCATAATGACCCAGGTGAATATGTTCTCCCCAATAGAATTCTAGAATTCCGTCTTCTGTCCATTCATCGTAGGAATTAGCAACCGAGTCCCCAGATTCGTAACTACGAGGGGTTAGTAAATAAATTATAATCCCCAGGGCAGTGGCGATCGCCAGTACTTCCAATACGTAAAGTAAATTCATTAAATAACTCAGCTT
>CAYXWE010000288.1:0-5546 GCA_964468145.1 uncultured Pleurocapsa sp. | reverse complement strand
AGGTTTCAAAATAGGTGAAAAAGGGCTTTTTTTCTAATTGATGACACGCCCTAATTATTATTGATTCTCTTTTAAATAATTTTGCGCCATCAGCTTCAGGCGATCGCCTTCAAAGATATAATTATCAATCAATTCTCTTTGTTTGATATGGGGTTTGCGGGCGTTATTTTGTCGTCTTCTTTGTTGTCGCTCTGCTCTATTTCCCTCTCTTGTAACTTGATTGGCAAGACGATGTTTGCCAAACAGATGCAGCCCGATAGATGCTGCTTCATCCAATCCAAAAGAATTAACAGGTTTATTTATTTCTTGTAGTTTGGCATTGACTTCTTGTTTGAGCTTGCGCAGTCGTGCTTGGGATTCGTTAATGCGCTTGAGTTGCTGGCGCACCGATGCAGGATTATCTAAATTGAGATGAAGTTGGGCAGCGACTTGTTTAATTTGTTGTAAATTAGCCATGATTAAAAATGTCAATGAGAGATATTTAATTTTAAAAGCGAATTGCTTGAATTTACAGTCAAAATGTATGGAAAATAACAAGATTGATGGATGTCAATCGGACACAGAACTAGTCGAGCAATTGGCAACCGCTTGTCTGGGTTTGGTGTGGTCGAGCGAGTCGGACTTTCCTTGGCAAGTAATTTGTCGCTCGGATACCAACAGTTTAGACAGTCGAGTCCTTTTGCAGCATTATAATTATGCTCCTGAAACCAAAATCGAGACGACAACTCTAGAGTCGTTTTTAGCTCCAGCAACTCAAGTACAAAAATGGCACAATCAATCAGAACGAAATCAAACTCACCGCTATCAGCTTCTCCAAAAATTATTACAAGAGAATTTATCAGAAGTTCGAGTTTATTTGGTAGGTGAAGTTACTATCGATGTTTATATTTTAGGTATATATTGCGATCGCCTGGTTGTTGGTTTGTCAACCAAGATTGTTGCAACCTAAATCGTTATTTTAATTTTAATTAGTTGCTATTTTTCCACACAACTATCCTCTAAATCTGGATTTTTCCACAGTTTATCCACAGATACCCCAGAAACAGTAAATTTAGTTATTCAACTTTGAAATGAAAATTGTTTGCGCTTCGCAAGACCTCAAAAATAATCTTTCTTTAGTTAGTCGCGCTGTTCCTTCTCGTCCCGAACCTGCAGTTTTAGGAAATGTCTCGATCGAGGCAATAGAAGCTATCCAAAAGGTAAATATTACTGCTTTCGATGGCAACATGGGGATTAAAACGAGCTTTAACGCAGAAATAGTTGAAGGTGGAAAAATTACCCTTCCTGCCAAATTGTTTAATGATATTGTGACCCGTTTGCCAGAAATAGAAATAACTATAAATGTATCGGAAACGGAAGATAATTTTGTAGCAATAATCAGTTCTACCTCTGGTCGATTTAGATTGGCGGGTATGGATGCTGGAGAATTTCCCGAACTCCCTACAGTGGAAATCAAACAAGAAATGGAGTTACCTATATCTACTCTCAATGAGGGTTTGAAGGGTTGTTTGTTTGCTGCTTCGACTGAGTTATCCAAACAGGTACTTACGGGGGTGCATTTAAAAACCAAGGGTTTGGGAGAAAATAATTTAGGGGATATCTTAGAATTTGCTGCTACTGACAGTCACCGTTTGGCGGTGGTAGCAGCAGATTTGAATAGCCAGAATGCAGAAGAAGATGGAGTAGAGATAACAGATATTCATTTACCAGAGTTTGCGGTAACCATTCCTGCCAAAGCTTTGCGGGAACTAGAAAAAATAATTGGCGATGCTCAACTAACAGATAAAGTTAAAGTCAGTTTTGACGAATCTGTGATGACTTTTGAATATAGCGATCGCCTGCTAACTAGTGCAAAAATACCAGGAGACTATCCTGCTTACGGACAGCTTATTCCCCAAAATTTTACTCGCGAAACGATCGTAGATCGCAAGCGGTTATTAAGTAGTTTGGAGTTAGTTGCCGTACTAGCCCAGAAAAATAATTTAGTCAAGTTTAGCCTCAGCAACGATAAGGGAGAATTAACAGTTTCGGCTGATGCTCAAGATGTGGGAAATGCAGAGCAATCTTTACCCGCAGAAATCATCGGCGACGATATTGATATTGCCTTCAATATTAAATATCTCATGGACGGACTAAAAGCACTCCCCACTCCAGAAATCAAAATGCAGTTAAACGAAGGCAATCAACCAGTTATATTTAGTCCTTTGGGGGGACTGGATATGACTTATTTGGTGATGCCCGTACAAATAAAAAATTAGTCTTGAATTAAAATTAATGATTAAAAACGATAAATGGATTGTCGAACGCGCCTTTGAGGGGATGATTGCCCCTTTTGAGCAAAAATCGGTCAGAAAAGCGGTATTGGGAGCAGATAAAGCCATTCCTACAATTAGCTGGGGACTTAGTTCTTATGGCTACGATATCCGTCTATCCCCTAATGATTTTAGAATCTTTAGGCATATTCCTGGGACAATTATCGATCCCAAAAAATTTAATCCTCAAAATCTAGAACGGGCAGATTTACATCAAGATGCAGATGGATCGTCTTATTTTATTATTCCTGCCAATAGCTATGGCTTGGGTGCATCCCTAGAAAGTATCAAAATGCCTCCCAATGTTACTGCTATTTGCTTGGGAAAATCAACTTATGCCCGCGTCGGCGTAATTGCTAACACTACCCCTTTAGAGGCTGACTGGCAAGGGGAGAGTATTACTTTAGAATTTAGTAATGCTTCGAGCGCGGATGTGAAGATTTATGCGAATGAAGGAGTAGTGCAATTATTATTTTTTGAAGGTGAAGCCTGCCAAACTACCTACGCAGATCGGGGAGGTAAGTATCAAAACCAAGGTTCTGGAGTAACTTTACCTAAAGTTTAAATTATAAATTTATGAATTTCAAAGATCCTTTAAAAGATGGCAAAAGCCGAATAGAATTAATTGATTCGATGGGAAATGATTTAAGTATAGTTAATGATGCTAGAGCATCTTTTGAAAAAACTTCTGATAAATTGAATGAAAAAGATGTGAAGTTAATTAATTATTTAATTAAACACGAGCATACATCCCCATTTAGAGGAGTAACATTCAAATTTAAGGTAAAAGCACCTTTGTACATTTGCCGACAATGGTGGAAGCACGTGATTGCCAGCAATCATAATGAAGAACAATTAGGGTGGAATGAAAAAAGTTTTCGCTATGTCGCGATCGACGATAGCAACGAATTTTATATTCCTCCTACCTTTAGGCAGCAATCTAAAAATAACAAACAAGCGACTATTGGTAGTTTAGAAACTGAATCCAATAATAAAGCGATCGCGATATATAAGCAGCAATGCGAAGATAGCTATCGGGCATACTCTCAATTATTAGAATTAGGAGTAGGTCGAGAACAAGCTAGAGGGGTTTTAGTCCCTTCTGTATACACTTCTTGGGTTTGGACGGTTAGTCTACAAGCATTATTGAATTTTGTTGGCTTGCGTTTGGGCGCGGGGGCGCAAAGCGAAATCGGGGCTTACGCTGGAGCAATTGTCGAATTAATCGAGCCGATTGTTCCCGTATCAATGGAAGCCTGGTCAAAACATCATTAACAGGTCTATTATTTTTCGATATTAGCTTGGGTAGAACGTTTTTCTGTTTCTTGCTTAATGGCTGCGACGGTTTCTTCTAAACGACTTTCGTAAATCTTGTAAAAGATCTCATCGCTCAGACTTTTGTTGGGTTCAACTGTGACCTGATGAGTTAGCAAAACTTGGTTTGGAGGCGCACTAGGATAAGGGGAAACTGGCTCTAAAGTCCATTTTCCTTTTAAACTTTTGATGTCTCCATCCACTGCTTCAAAAGCAATTTGTTTGGGATAAGATTCAGTATTAGCAATCTGCAATCTAGCTTCAATACTGAAAACCAATGTCTTAACTTTATTAACCTGTTCAAATATTGCGCGATCGCCTTGTTGCTCGATTAATTTACTACTTTCAATTCCTGGTAGAAATTCAGCAAAATTTTCATAATCTGTCAAAACTTGCCAAGCATTTTCTATCGTCGAATCAGTTAAAATACGACAGGTGTACTTTCCTTTTTCTCCGATCAAGATTACTTCTCCTTTTCTCAGTGCCACTCTTTGCTCTACGGGCAATACATCTACAGGGCCATCAAATAATTTGGCATTGACAGCAGGACTAAAAGTAATACTCAAAATAAAGGCGATCGCGCCTAAAATTGGCAAGATGAAATAACGGTTTTTCTGACGATAGAATCTATTAATCAACTTATATTATCTCGTGTATATTATAGTACTTCTGCTTATTCTAATTAATATATTGTTAGTAACTAGAGAATGCAGCTTTGAGAATAGTTAAAATTTAACCCATGTCCGAGGTATCCGCTATCAATATTGACCCAGAAATTCATACTATAGTCATTTTTGTCCAGAGTTGCACGTGGCGTATAAAGTAGTTAGTGTTTATAACCATAACTGGAAACGATTGGGGCAATATTCAGTTTCAAAAACTAGATTACTAAGGAGGAGTAATGGGCGATGGGAGGAATTGCCGTAGAAAAGTTGAATTGGCTATTGTAGTGTCGATAAACAAGCGCACCGCGCGATCTCGATAATAAATAAATGATTAATGAAATGACTCAGACTATTACGAACGCCCTTTTGTCAGTCGCTAATCTCAAGGTTGCTTATCCCCGCCAGTCTCCAGCAAAAGCAATCTGGGCGGTGGATGATGTTTCTTTTGAACTGGGTAAGGGGGAGAAAATCGGGCTAGTAGGAGAGTCGGGCTGTGGCAAAAGTACTTTAGGACGAGCAATCATGCGGTTGTTGCCTAATGGCAGCCAGGTAGAAGGAAGAGCTATCTTTCAAGATAAGTCAGTTTTTGAATTAAATCCCGCAGAATTAAGGCAGTTTCGGGGGGAAGTAGTTGCCTTAGTGTTTCAAGATCCGATGACGAGGTTAGATCCCCTGATGACTATTGGCGATCATTGTTTGTCAACCCTCAAAGCCCATCAACCCCAGCTATCTAAATCTGCAGCCAAACAGTTAGCGATCGCAACTTTAGAAACAGTCAAAATACCTGCAAACCGTTGGGGACAATATCCCCATGAGTTTAGCGGAGGAATGCGCCAAAGAGTTGCGATCGCTTTAGCACTATTGCTCGATCCTAAAGTTATTGTCGCCGACGAACCTACAACTAGCCTCGACGTTACAGTTTCGGCGGAAATACTCGATGAATTAACTCGTTTGTGTAGCGAGCGAGAAATGGGTTTAATTTTGATTTCCCATGATTTGGCAATGGTGGGGGAATATTGCGATCGCATTGCAGTGATGTACCGAGGAAAAATGGTGGAACAGGGGGATGTTAAATCGATCCTTTATAATCCCCAACATGAATATACTAAGTCTTTATTAAATGCAGCCTTACATTTACAGGCAGAAGCTCAAAATCAATCTGCAATAGTTTCTAACCAAGAAGCACCTATTTTGAAGGTAAAAAATCTCCAGCAGCATTTTACCCTCGAAGCAAATCTAATTCAGCAATTGTTTT
>CAYXWE010000287.1:0-5556 GCA_964468145.1 uncultured Pleurocapsa sp. | reverse complement strand
TAGCTATTAGTTTTTAATTCTTATTAAACAACCAATGCTTATTTTGGTTAATATGCAATCTCGCGATCGCCATAACAGGGGATGAAGTAGGAGTCGAACCTACAAAAACATAGTTAATAAATTCAGATAACCTTCTATTCTTCGGTTTTTGCAAACAAGTTACGAACAAAGGTGTTTGTTTATCGCGTTTACCAATTCCGCCATTCATCCCATAATTTAATTGACCATTAGAATATGGTGCGTTGTTGATTATTTATTAGTCTCCTTTTCGATCTTTTACCAGCGCGTTGGGTAGGATTTGAACCTACGACATTCTATTTGGATTCGATAATCCTAATTCTGCGACCTAGTAAGGGTAAATTTATGAATAAGGACATACTGACAGACGCTCTACCAAGCTGAGCTACCAACGCATAATTACAACGAACAACCATTAAATTATTATTAGATGGTGCGACGGGTAGGACTCGAACCTACAACCAGTCTATTAAAGATAACCCTAGATTCTTCGACCCCATTGGGGTAAGTTTACGAACAAGGACGATTAGAATGCTCTACCGTTGAGCTACCGTCGCCTGATTAGTTATTGGTTTTTCGTTTTAAATTCCTATTTTTGCTTCATAGTTCATCATTACTTAACTTGTTTTTACTAAGGGCGATGGGCGGGAATCGAACCCGCGATCGTCGAACCCAAATCGATAACCCTCAATTCTTCGACCCCGTTGGGATAAGTTATGAATAAGGATAATACTGCCTTACCACTTGGCTACCATCGCCATGAATCTAATTTTTATCTTGATCATTTAGTTTGGTGCAACGGGCAGGATTTGAACCTGCGTCCAGCCGATTATGAGTCGATAACCCTAGATTCTTCGACCCCGTTGGGGTAAGGTACGAATAAGGATAAGCTGCTCTACCTCCTGAGCTACCGTTGCTTATTGATTTTGTTGGTGCAGTGGGCGGGAGTCGAACCCGCGAATGGCGAAATCCTCTAAGATAATCCTATTTCTGCGACCCCTGTGGGATAAGTTTGTGAATAAGGAAACTATTATCCGCTGCTTTACCTCTTAGCTACCACTGCAAGATTAGATTAGCTATTTTTTATTTCTGCTTGTTTGGTTGATTGATTTTTATCATGGCAATTATTTTCTCTTCTTCTTTTAGGTGGCGCAGCAAATGGGATTTGCACCCATGTCTCCCGCGTGACAGGCGATAATCCTCAATTCTTCGACCCCTTTGGGGTAAGGCGCGAACAAGGAAAAATAAGGCGTTCTAGGCTGCTAAACTATTGCTGCTTTTTAGATTACTTTTGTAGTATATACAATTCAATATATTTTTGCAACCAAAAAGTATTGCAGAATATTTCAAACACAATAATTAGATAATCAAACTAGATATTAGAGATATACATAGATAACTATTCAGGACAAGCATCAAGGCTACCGCCAAGGCTGCTTTTGATTCGCCAATATTTAGTAATTGGGTATAGCTAGCATGGAGAGTAAGAGCGCAATAAGAGAAGCCTACAAGAAACAAAGGTATATTCAGCGAAAAGACAGCAATGGGAATAAACCCAACCAAAATACTGATAAAAGCTATCGGCGCGATCGCCACACCAGCAATAAAAACATCAGTGGAAAAGCCCCCACGCTGATGGACAGAAAAGCGCATCAAGTTGCCAGTCACAATAAAGCCTGCAAAGGGAATCATTGCTATCAAAAATAGCTGCCAGATTGATACTTCTAAGGGCAACCCCGTCATAAAATAAGCACAAACGAAACAAAAACAGGAAAACAAACCATAAACAATTCCGACTTGTTTTGATTGCTGTATATTGAGGCGGGAATAAGCGGGTAACAATCCTCCTTCGGGATTGAAAAAGGAAAGAGTCAAAGTCATCAGAGAATTATGAATTAGGGTATCAAACCATCCTGTCCCCCGATCGCTTTTGGTCAGTTCATTGACAATTTCTTGACTGCGACGATAAGCTTCATAGTTTTTTTGGAGTTGAAATAATTGCGCTGCCCTTCTGAGATCCCGAACAGCAGAAGACTTTGCCAGTATTTCTTTGTGGGCAATACCTCGATAATAATAAGCTTGAGGATAATTGCTATCTTTATATATTGCTTGATTGTAGGATTCAATTGCTGGTTGAGTATAACCTAAGCTGTAGCGCGCTCTACCTTGGTAATAATAAGCCTTAGCGACATTAGGGTCTATCTGAAATATTTGGTAGCAATCATCTAAAACACCTTGATTTTCACCCATTTTGTAACGCATTTCGCATCTTTTCAAATATGCGTCTATAAATTTAGCATCGAGTTCAATTGCTTTGGTGTAGTCTTCGATCGCCTGGCGATATTCTTTTTTTTGAGTGCGCAAACCACCTCGATGGTAAAAATCTTGAGCAGTGCGAGGAGTAGAATAAGTCTTGGTAGTGGTTTGTTTACTTCGTTGAGAATTGGTTGCTTTTTTATTCTCAAAAGAAACATCGCGATCGTAGCGACGGCGTTTTACCGTGTCCGACAAAACATCATAGGCTTGGGATATTTTCTTAAATTTTTCAGCCGAGATTGGATCGTCTGGATTGAGGTCAGGATGATACTGACGAGCCAAACGACGAAAAGCTGTCTTAATTTCTTTCAGGTTCGCCTTTTGGGATACTCCCAAAGTCGAATAGTGATTATCCCCGTAATTCTCCACCCTTGCCATTGATTTCTATTTTTTTATCGCCATTTATTCCGATCTATGTTTTTGAGTTTGAGCGAATCAAACATCTTTAACCAACTTCAACACTTATACAGTTACAGTCTGTGGTTCTTGATTGCAAATCAACCGTAATTTTACAAGTTTATTTTTTCTTAATCATAAAGTAATAAAACCCTTAGAGAAAGGCGTAATTTCAAACTTCACGATAACAAAATAAAGTCAAAAATTAAAATCCGCCAATTTAAATGAAGCATATTTACGATATTTTGTATTATAAGTAATAATACGTAACATTTTTTGTAAAATAGGATCGATCGTCTGTATCGATCCTATTTTACAAACTGCCAAATGTTACTAGCGATCTGGATAGCATTTAGGTTTTACTAAATCATTAACTAAATAGAATAAGTACTTTTGGCAGAGAAAATTCTCTAGAGTATACTATTAAAACTTTGCCAGCTTGCCATCAATATAATTGCTTGCCAACTCTTGTTTATCTAGTGTTGCAGCAACGCGAACGATAATTTTATATTTGAAACTTTATGCAAACTTTTTTGATTGTCTGGATCGGACAAGTTATTTCTCTACTAGGTTCTAAGCTAACAGAGTTCGCTTTAGGATTCTGGATTTTGGATCGGACATATCAAGATACAGGAACAATTACCCAATTTGCCCTGACCATTTTGTTTATGTATCTGCCGAAAGTAATTATTTCGCCTCTGGCAGGAGTACTGGTAGATCGCTGGAATCGTCGTTCGGCTATGATTTTAAGCGATTTAGGGACGGGAATTGTCACCATAGCAGTATTGACTTTGGTCGGCTCGAATAATTTAGCAGTGTGGCATATTTATTTGGCACTGACCATTTCCTCAAGCTTGAATGCTTTCCAACAACCAGCTTATATAGCTGCGATCGCTCAACTAGTACCACCAAAAAATCTCAGTCGGGCTAACGGTATGGTACAGGCTTCATTTGCAATCGCCAAAATTGCTGCTCCCGCGATCGCTGGTTTGCTGATGAAGTTTTTTGGCTTACAAACAATTTTATGTATCGATATTGCTACATTTATTGCTGCGATCTCTACTTTACTCAGCGTTAAATTCCCTGAATTTAGAAGATTTAACCGCCAGAAAAAGAAAGTTATCGACCGAGTTATATCTGATGCAGTGGCAGGTTGGAACTATATCGCCCTCAGACCAGGCTTAGTGCGTTTGGTCTGCTTTATTGCGACGAGCTACTTTACTATGGGAATGCTAGAAGTTGTTCTATGGCCCTTATTGTACCAACCCGATTCCACCGAGCAGTTAGGATTTGTCTTATCTGTCGGTGGCTGCGGAATGCTCTTTGGTAGTGTTTTAATGAGCGTTTGGTCTGGTCCCAAAAACCGCGTCAGAGCGATTATTGGTTTTGTCGGCTTGCAGGGAGTAATTATTTTAGTCGGCGGTTTAAAGATATCGACTTTCGTTTTGGCTGTCGGAATTTTTGGCTATTTATTTTCTCAGCCCATTATAGTTAGCTGCAATCAAGCAATTTGGCAGAGTAAAGTACCGAGTCGTTTGCAGGGTAGGGTATTCGCTCTTCAACAAACTCTTGAGCGATCGCTTGCTATCTGCGCGTATATGTTAGCTGGTCCATTAGTAGATAACGTTCTCAATCCTCTCATGGCAGAAGGAGGAATTGTGGCTCAAAGTATCAGTCGTATAATTAATACAGGAATGGGACAGGGTGTTACTTTACTTTTGGTGCTGCTAGGAATTATTAATTTAACAGTAGTAGCGATCGCCTATAGAGAGCCGAGATTGCGATATTTAGAAACAGAATTACCAGATCGCAATAAAATATCAAAAACCAAAACGGCAGTTAGTTCTTAAACGAAGAAACTATACCGATCGTAAATACCCCAAAAACCTTTTTTGCGATCGCTACCCGATTCGTTTAGATTTTTAAAATATATAAAAAAAGCGGAGCAAGCTCCGCTGTAATATAAGTGATTGCGTTTAATTGATGACACGCCCTAAATTAAATTTGGGCTAAAACTTCTTTGGCTGCTGCAATAGTTCGATCTACATCTTCATCAGTATGAGCTAGGGATGTGAAACCTGCTTCAAACTGAGAAGGAGCAAGATAAATGCCTTTTTCCAACATTCCGCGATGGAAACGAGCGAATTTTTTCATGTCGGAAGTTTTGGCATCATCATAGTTATGAACTTCTGTGCTAGTAAAGAACATCCCAAACATGGCACTGATACTACCGCCAGTCACTTCATGACCAGCCTCTTTTGCTGCTGCTAATAGACCTTGGGATAATTTTTTGGTGATGCGATCCAATTGTTCGTAAGTACCTGGCTTGTTAAGTATTTCTAGTGTTTTGATTCCTGCAGTCATCGCCAAAGGATTGCCAGAAAGAGTACCCGCCTGATACATAGGCCCTGCTGGAGCAACCATAGACATAATATCTGCACGTCCACCATAAGCACCAACGGGCAAACCACCACCAATTACTTTACCTAAGGTAGTTAGATCGGGAGTTACGCCAAATTTTGCTTGTGCGCCACCATAGGAAATGCGAAAACCAGTCATTACCTCATCAAAAACCAGTAATGCACCATGTTCTTTAGTAATTTCTCTTAGACCTTCTAAAAATCCAGCATCAGGAGTTACAAAGCCAGAATTTCCTACTACAGGTTCTAAAATAACTCCAGAGATTTGGTCGGGGTTTTCGGCAAAGAGTTTTTTAACTGTCTCTAAATCGTTATAGGGAGCAGTTAAAGTATTAGCAGTAGTAGATTTTGGTACTCCAGGAGAATCGGGTAAACCAAGGGTTGCCACTCCCGATCCTGCTTTGAC
>CAYXWE010000286.1:0-5560 GCA_964468145.1 uncultured Pleurocapsa sp. | reverse complement strand
ACAACCTATTTTCGTTAATCAACGATAGTATTTATGTACGGTGCGTAAGTCCTATAAAATTATTAAAGATGTAAGCTTGAAATACTAGTTGTTCGCGTTCGATCTTGGTAGCAGATCGAGAGTGAGATAGGTCGATCTAGTTTTTGGCTTAACCCAAACTTGCTTTGGATTAAGCCTTCGCACAAACTTGCGATGAAACAATCTAAAAATATTCTGCTCGAATGAGATTTTAACTATGTTTTTGGGCAGGCTACTTATATATGTTTATATATGAGTAGCCTATATATAATACATTGAGTAGTTTCGGTTGAGCAAAATTTCATGACAACACCAAATGTAGCATCTGCAGTAAGTTCTGGTAATAAAACCCAATTTATCGAAGAAGTATCGATTATTATTGCAGCCCAAGATTTGACTCCAACTATGATGAGTCAAGATTTTCTCAAATTTAGCGGTATTATCCCCAAAGAATGGGAACTATCTCAACAGCCCGTACTCAATCCCAATTTTGCCCAGCTAAACTTTAAAAATGGGGTAAATATCAACGCTCAGCCCCGTAGCATTACCATCAGCGAATCTTTAGGAAGTAAAAAGCTAGAAGAGTTAAATTTGGCAAAAGTAGCCAGCAAATATATCGAAAAGCTGCCCCATGCAGAATATACTGGTTTGAGCTGTAGTCCCAAAATTCTTATTCCCTTCCCCAATGCCCCCGAAGCGGTTCGTCAATATATCACAGGCTCGTTGTTGGGTTCTGGTGCTTGGAAGAAAATTGGCAGAGTTCCCGTTCAGGCTGGAATTAATCTTATGTATTTTTTGGATCGATGTCAGCTAACTATGAGTATCTCTGAAGCTAGATTACAACAGGGTCAAAAACAGACCATCACCGCTATTTTGTTTTCTGGTAATTTCAATTACAATATAAACCCCCAAGACCAAAAGCACGATCGCTTGACTCAAATTAACCACTTCCTTAATAACTGGAAAACTGATTTTGAAGAATTCAGAGCGATTGTCAATCAGAAGTTTTTAGAGTCATCAACCCAAGAGATGGGACAGTCTATCGGCGAAACCAGTCTATTTCCAGGTCAAACTCTCTAGCTTTTTTTGGGTTAACCATTACAATGGAAAGGTTGTTCTTTTAAATTAAATAATTATGGCAGTACCAAAGAAGAAAACTTCTAAATCAAAACGCAATAGTCGCAAGGCAGTTTGGAAACGCAAAGCAGCAGTAGAAGCAGAAAAAGCATTGTCTCTAGGCAAGTCCGTCTTGACTGGACGCTCTAATAGTTTTGTATATCCTCAGGATGAGGAAGACGACGAAGAGTAAATTTAGTTTTTAGCTACCTAGAAATCGGCTTAAGATGATGGTGTGCCTCCTTTGGATGTCGCACCTTTGTTTTAGGAACTTTTTATACTGGCTAAAGCTTATGCCTGGAAAATATTTCACCAAACCAGAACCAGAACAAGGAGATCGCGTTCCTCCTGGTCAATATCTAGCTAAAGGTTTTCCCGTTCTCTCCTACGGTGAAACTCCTCAAGTTAGTACTGATGAATGGCTGCTAAAAGTCTGGGGCTTAGTAACCGAAAAGAGCTTTGATTGGTCGGACTTTATGGCATTACCCCAACAAGACTTTACTGCGGATTTTCATTGTGTGACTCGTTGGTCAAAACTAGATATAAAATGGACGGGAGTCAAAGTTACTGACTTTCTGGCTGCGATCGATGTCGATCCCCAAGCAACTCATATTCTTCAGCATTGCTATGGTGACTACACCACTAACCTCACCTTAGAAGACTTTGCTCGTCCCGAAAATTTCTTTGCTCACCGAGTTGATGGCGCTCCCCTCCCTGCAGACCACGGCGGGCCAATGCGCTTGGTTGTGCCTCATCTTTATGCCTGGAAAAGCGGGAAATGGATTAAAGGCATTGAATTTCTCAACCATGACGAGCCTGGTTTTTGGGAACGTAATGGTTATCATAATAGAGGAGAGCCTTGGGCCCAAGAACGTTATGCAGGCAGATAATAATTGGAATATTATGCAACATTTACAACAATATGATGTTTTTTCTGCTAACTGCTTCCAAAAAGCATCTTCAATGTCTCGCGCAAAAGCCTTTTTGGTGTATATGTAATATTACTGACAATACTAGTATCTATTTATGCTTTCTCTAGAAACTCCTCAAATCCCTACAGATTCTAAACTAGCATCGAAAAACCGCATTCTACTAATCGAAGACGAAGACTTGATTAGAGAAATGGTAGTTGTTGCTTTAGAAGAAGAAGGCTATGAAGTACATACAGTTAATAACGGCAGATCCGCATTGGATTTGTTGCAAAACTCCGATCGCAACCGAGTTGAGTTTGCTCCCGATCTAATTATTTTGGACTTAATGCTGCCAGAAGTAAATGGGCTAGATATCTGTCGTCTGCTGCGTTATGCAGGGGACACTACTCCCATTGTGGTAGTGAGTGCCAAAAGTAGCGAAACAGACCGAGTATTAGGTCTAGAAGTGGGAGCAGACGATTATCTGACCAAACCTTTTAGTATGCGAGAATTGATTGCTCGCTGCCGGGCTTTGTTACGTCGTCAGAGATATGACAAATCTTCTCCTAGTTCGGTACAAAAGTATCGCGACATTAGCTTATTTTCTCAAGAGTGTCGCGTAATGGTTCGCGGAATAGAGGCAAACTTGTCTCCTAAAGAATTTCGCCTCTTAGAACTGTTTATGAGTTATCCCCGCCGAGTATGGTCGCGAGAACAGCTAATCGAACAGGTATGGGGTGCAGATTTTTTGGGAGATACCAAAACGGTAGACGTTCACATTCGTTGGTTGAGAGAAAAACTAGAGGAAGAACCAAGTCAACCAGAATATATCATTACGGTGCGGGGCTTTGGTTATCGTTTTGGGTAATAGCAAGCATTGAGCCTGCTGCTGCCAATTGCGAAATATTAAACATTAAACATCAATCTTCTTTCGAGGACATAGCAGTTAATAGTAGTTAATTTCTAGTATCGATCTCACCACGAGCAAATTTGGGGTGGTGAGGTTCGTGACACTAATGAAATTTTTACTAAACTGTAGAATGACTGTAGTAGCGCTCGGTGTAAAATGTCTGATAAAAACTGACCCATGGCAGCAATAAATTTTTTTTTAGGATTAGCAGTTGGCATCGGGTTTTATGCTGGACAACAATATCGCTTCAAAAAACAGCTAAAAAATACTTTGGAATCTTATCGAGCTAGTGCGGGTGAAGAAGTTTCTTTACCCCTACATTCCTTAATCCGTCGAGAATTGATCGACCTAGACCGTAAAAGAAAAAAGCTAGAAAAAGACAAGCAAGCTTGGCAAGATTTAATCGAGCAAGCTCCCATCGGTTATTTACAAGTAGATCGAGAAAATCAGCTTTTGGGCTGCAATCAAACCGCTAAAGATTTATTGAGAATTGATTCTCGCAGATCGGCGCGAGTGCGTTTGTTACTAGAGCTAGTGCGCTCTTTTGACCTCGATAGCCTAATTGAAGAAACTCGTCGCTCCCTCCGTCCCCAGCAAAAAGAATGGATTTTTTATTTTACGCGGTACGTCGCTCCTGATGCT
The DNA here is from genome assembly GCA_964468145.1 of uncultured Pleurocapsa sp. Lineage (GTDB taxonomy): Bacteria > Cyanobacteriota > Cyanobacteriia > Cyanobacteriales > Xenococcaceae > Waterburya. The sequence goes on along the minus strand of CAYXWE010000286.1, from coordinate 1,963 downwards.
CCCGAATCGGAAACTAATTCTTCTGGCAGAGTAGTAGAATCGATCGCCCTCAAAGGCTATGGATTTCCCCTGTCTGAGCGTCAAGTAGGAGTTTTTATCGAAAATCAACAGCCTTTAGTCGAACTATCCCAATCTCGCGAGCGCACTTTTTCCGATCTCACCCACGAACTACGCACTCCCCTGACCTCAATTTCTTTGGTAGCAGAAAATCTCCTACGGAGATTGCAAAATCCCGAACGCAGATGGGTAGAACAGATGCTCCAAGAAACCAATAGATTAATCGATCTAGTTCAAGAATGGTTAGATTTGACACAGTTACAGGCTGCTCCAGAGCGTACTCTAAAATATCAAGAGATTATAATTCACGATTTAATCGAATCGGTTTGGTTGACTCTAGAACCTCTTGCTCACCGCAAACAAACCACTTTGTCCTATTCTGGCGACCGATCTATAACTATAGAAGGCGATCGCTCTCGTCTAATTCAAGTTTTTCTCAATCTTTTGGATAACGCTATCAAACACAACCCCCCCCAAAAAGAAATTTTAGTTCGGGCAGCTTTTGCCCCCACGGCTAATTCTTCTCCAGAGCAAATAAAAGTTGACATTATAGATTCGGGTGTCGGTTTTGATGCTTCGGATTTACCCTATATTTTTGAAAGACTTTACCGTGGAGACAAATCCCGTACAAGAGAACAGAAAGAAAAAGCTTTCTCCCCTAATGGTAGTGGTTTGGGATTGGCAATAGTGGAGCAAATTGTTCGCGCTCACGGAGGTGCGATCGTCGCCAAAAATCATCCTAATTTGGGCGGTGCGTGGTTAGAAATCTTTTTGCCCATCGACAAGCCCTAAACAATTACCTATCTATGGTCAAATCAGATACATTTTCGTATCCGAATCTATATTTTTCTGCTATTAATATAAGGCATATTTCTCATTTTATTTAATCATTATAAAAATACCTTTAAGTCAGTGACTTTATCTCCCAAAATCGAAAGCGATCGAGCAAATCAGTTAGAACGTTCTTTGCGACGAGTACAACAAGAAGTTTTACGCATGGGAACTTTGGTAGAACAGTCATTCCGCCTGAGTCATCAAGCTTTATTTGAACGAGATCTTGAGGCGGTTCAAAAAATAGACAAAATCGAACAAAACATCGATATCTATTATCGTCAAGTAGAATCTGAATGCGCTACTCTGATGACTTTGCAAGCACCTGTCGCTCAAGATTTACGCTTACTTAGTGCCTTGATGCAGCTAGTGAGGGACTTAGAACGTATTGGCGACTATGCCCAAGACTTAAGCGAGATGGCGGTCAAACTAATGAAATATTCTCCTCATAAAATATTGCCCGAAATAGCGCAGATGTCAGAACACGCCCAACTTATGCTAGCTACTAGCTTAGTAGCATTAGCGGACTTAGATCCCAGTGCGGGAGAAAGGGTCAAAGAATTGGACGACATTGTAGACGATGCTTACGATCGCCTATATGACATTATTGCTTTTGAAAGAGATATACCAGGGGTAGTCGAACCCATACTGCTTTTGGGGCTAATAATTCGTCACCTAGAAAGAATGGCAGACCACGCTACTAATATCGGTCAAAGAGTTACTTATATTGTTACGGGCAAAAGAAACTAACTATCGGTCGTTTGATATACCAATATAGCTTCTTTTCTTAACCTACGCTTTACGTTGGTTTAATTGCCTCATTAGATTATTTATCTAAGATACTTTTGGGTTAGATTAGCTCTTTTGCGCCAGCTCAAATTAATCTTTTAAAATAAATGTATAGTCGAAAGTATTTTTCGCTGGTGTGCGGTCAATAAAATGTCACCGCGCTCAAAATATCTAACTTAAGGTTGATTATACTGGTCTAGCAAGTGACTAAGATGTATCATCAAAAGTCCAAGACAACTGTAGCCAATACTACGGTATGTGGTTACATTATATTAAGTGTGTGAGG
>CAYXWE010000285.1:0-5565 GCA_964468145.1 uncultured Pleurocapsa sp. | reverse complement strand
GCCCCGATATAAATACCGCTACGCTTCGGGGCTACCAAGCTCGTCGCGTATTATCGTGTCATGAGGGGCAATCTAGAAAATTTTGCAGATGAGTGATGTTTGAGAGAGTTCAAATTGCTTTTGAGCGCATAATCGCTATAATTGTTGCTGTATATTTAATTCAGAGATTTAGCAACTCTGATAAAAAGTTCTAATTTTGCAGGAAGTAGCCATAGGCTGCAAAAATCATGACTCTGTGGCGATCGCTAAAATCTAAAAATATTGATTTTGAAACCTATATCCTGTAAGGGTTTCGAGCTTGATTGCCCCTGGTAGCAGCTTCGCCCTTATCTTCCCATAAAGTAATAAACTAACAGGGTAGCTAGATAACATAAGCGCGATCGCGCTTTATCTTAATGACTTTTTCGACTCAACTTATTACTTTGGCTAATTATTTGGCTGGGGAGTTTAGCAATGCGGAACAGGCTAAGGAACAGCCCGCTTGGTATGTAAATTTGAGGCTGTGGATACGTCCAGTACCAATTTTTACTGCAGATAGTATTACTTTATTTGCCGAGCAAGCTAACGTGCTTAGATTAGAGCAGCCTTATCGTCCCAGAATTTTACGCTTGAGGCAAAGAGAAACGATAGAAGTAGAATTTTATATGTTTGAGGATCTTAGCACCGCTCAAGGGGCGGGACGTAACCAAGATTTGATTAAACAAATTACTCCTGAAAAAATTAAATTTTTGCCTAACTGTACCCTCAAGGTAGCCACTCAAGAGCAAGCTAACAGTAAATATTGCTTTGAAACAACTCCCGCAACGGAAGAACCCTGCAGGGTAACTTATCAGGGATCGACTTTTCAAGTTTTTTTGGGATTTAAAGCAATGGCAGACGAACTGCAGACTTACGATAAAGGAATCGATCCCGAAACAGGGAAGGGGACTTGGGGTGCATTGATGGGTGCATATCGCTTTAGTAAATGCCAAGATTTTTCGGGAGAGCTAGTTGTCAATAGACCTACGCGCATAAGTCATGAATCGTCATAAGTTTTTGACCTAAGATAACAAAAAATCATTAAATGAATGTACCTGAAATTGTTTTTTCAAGAGGTCTAATAACCAGTAATTAATTTATGAACAAAATATATCTACTGTGGGAAATTCCTTTAGCTTTATGCTCCTTTGTGTTTTATAAGGCGATGAAGTTGGTTATTGGCAATCTATTTACGGTTTATTTAGCTATAAATACCAAAAAAGCTTCTCAGTGGCGCGTGTTCTCCCAAAAGACGATCGACGCACCTTTAGTATTGCCAGTTTTGATGACAAAAGGCCCCCGTTGGAACACCCACGCCACCATCGGTACTTTGGGACCATTTGCAGTACAAGAAACTATAGAAATCGATGTTGCCACTGCTAATAAGTCATCTCGCTCTTGGATTGCAGTAGTTTATAGCTTTCCTGGTTATAAAACAATTACTAGCATCGAATCCCAACCAATAAATCCAGAACAATCTTGGCACAAAATTAAATTAGCTCCTGGTAAATACTCGTTGGCAGTGCGATATTATAATCGCTCGGAGGTAATTAATTATCCAGCAATTAAAGTAGATAAGGAACTATATGTAGATACCTTTAATATTCCCAGCAATATTAATGATTACTATCACAATCTGATTGAGGCGAAAAACTGGTTTTACTCTAGTTTGCACTACTATATATTCACTATTCTCAAGCTGCGTAACTATTTACCAGAGTCTTTTGTCCGTGGCGAATACTTACCCGTTGGCGCGCCCGCGACTCATTTTGCTTATAACTATTTGGAATCCCCACAGACTTTGAAGATCGAAACTGCGCCTGAAATTATTCAACAGTTCGATATTTATTTTACTCTTTACGATCGCTCTAGTTTGCCCTTAAGCTGGTGCATCATTACCGAGTCGGAATATTCTCTATCGCCCCAGAATAGCAAAGGTTATTTTTTACTGCGAGTGCGTCCCAAACCAGAATATACCGAGACTGAAATAAAAGTGCGATCGCGCTTAGTTGAAATAGATAATACAATCCAACATTGGCAGCTTTCTAGTAACGATAGCAATCCTATTGGAAACTAGAGAACGCTCGGTTCTAACTGTCTTTCATCATTAGTCGTTAGTCATTAGATATACTCCAAAATGATTTAGGCTTACTATAGTCGGCAATGTGTTTTTTTATTGATGATGAAATTCGATCCTAAGCATTAATAAATGACGAAGAACAAATGACAAAAAACTATCAATTCCCGAGCCTGAAAATTATTCCCGTACATTGGTTTATTGTTAATTAAGATGCCTAACTATCTCGAACGGTGTTTTTATTCATGCCTTTATTCTTCTAGATTTAAACGCTGGATGAGTTTAATTTTATTGGGTATATTGACAACTTTCGCAACGGTAGCCGTAGCCTCTCCCAGAGATATTAGTCCGCAACACCCATCTCAATCGAGCCAATATAGCCAAGCAGCAGAACTAATTGCCGAGGGAAAATCTCTATATGAAGCGGGAAACTATAGCCAAGCGATCGCAACTTTGCAGCCCGCCCTATCGATCGTTCGATCTCAATCTAATCCTGTAGAAGAAATTGCAATTTTAAATAATTTAGCTTTGGCGCACCAGCAGTTAGGGGAATATCCCCCAGCAGATAATAATTTAACTGCAAGTTTTGAACTGCTCAAAAATTTGGATTCATCTGAAGCTAAAAATATTTTATTGGCTCAGGCTCTAGATATCAAGGGCAAACAAGAGCTACTCAAAGGTAATGCCGATGCAGCTTGGAAGACTTGGCAACAAGCGGAAAAAAATTACGGTTTAGCAAATAACAATATAGGCGCGATTCGCGCTCGAATTAATCAGGCTCAAGCTATGCAGGTATTGGGATTTTATCGCCAGGGAATTAAAACTTTAGAGAAAGTGGCAGAAGAATTAGCAACTCTACCCCCAACCATAACTCAAGCAGTATTAAATCGATCTTTGGGTAATGCCAGTTTAGCTACGGGGGATCTAGAACAGGCGAAAATAAGTTTAAATAAAAGTCTGGCGATCGCCAAAAAGTTCAATTCTCAAGATAATATTGCCTCTGCTTGGTTTAGTTTGGCTAATATGGCACGATCTGGGCAAGATAGAGAACGGGCGATCGCCTATTATCGACAGGCAATTCAAGCGACACCAGATATTATTACTGAGGTGAATGCTAGATTGAATTTGGTTAATTTATTAATTGCTGACGATCGCGATTATCGACAGGAATTAAATCCAATTGAAACTTTGATTGCCAAATTACCTCCCAACCGCGCTGCGATTTACGCCCAAATTAACTATGCTCAAACTTTATTAAAAATAAACGCGATCGATAATATTGAAAGTATTTTACAAACAGCGATCGCGCAATCGAATCAAATAGGCGATCGCACTGCAGAAGCCTATGGTTCGATCGCTTTAGGCAGACTATACGAAATTGAAGGTCAATGGCAACAATCGCAGGAAGTAACTCAACAGGCTCTAATTATTGCTCAAGAAATTAATGCTAGAGATATTGCCTATCAAGGACAATGGCAGTTAGGCAGACTGCATAAAGCTCGACAACAGCCAGAAGCTGCGATCGCAGCATATCAACAGGCGGTAACAACCCTACAGTCTCTCCGTAGCGATTTGGTAGCGGTAAACCCTGAAGTACGGTTTACCTTTAGAGAAAGCATCGAGCCAATATATCGAGAATACGTCAGCGTATTACTGAAAAACGATACCTCTCCAGAAGCAAACTTAATAGCAGCCAGAAGCGCGATCGACTCTTTGCAGCTAGCAGAATTAGAAAATTTCTTTCAAGCAACCTGTTTGTCCGCTCAACCCGTAGTTATCGATCGCCTAACAAATAAAGCAGATGCTAGAACAGCAATTATCTATCCCATTGTCCTCGAAGATCGCTTTGAAATTATTCTCAAGCTACCCCAACAACCCCTACGTCATTACACCACAGCGATCGATAATCCCGAAAAAACCGACCGTATCTTACAAAGACTAAGCCAAACCTTAACCCAAAGAAATAGCCTGGAAACTCTACCCCTAGCCCAGCAAGTATATAGCTGGATTGTTCAACCCGCAGCAGCAGACTTAGCTCAGAGTGATGTTCAAACCCTAGTCTTTGTTTTGGATAGTCCCCTACGTAACCTACCCATGTCTGTACTTCACGACGGATCGCAGTATTTAATTGAAAAATACAGCATTGCCATAACTCCTGGTTTGCAGCTAATTCAACCTCAAGCGATCGCCAGCCAAAAACTAAAAGCTCTCACTGCTGGTTTAACTGAAGCTAAACTAGGTTTTCCTCCATTGGCATATGTCGGCGAAGAGTTGAAGGCGATCCAGTCTCAAATTACCTCCACCGAACAACTATTAGATCGCAGCTTTACTAAGGATGCACTACAGTCGAAGATCGCGCGAGTACCTTTTCCTATCGTACATTTAGCCACTCACGGTCAATTTAGTTCCCAAGCTGAAGATACCTTTATTTTGACCTGGAACAATAAAATAAACGTCAATCAACTGAGCAATCTATTACAAATAGGCGATCGCGAACGGGCAATCGAGTTACTAGTATTAAGTGCTTGCGAAACCCTGGCAGGCGATCGCCGTGCAGCATTAGGATTAGCGGGAGTGGCAGTCAAGGCTGGTGCGAGGAGTACCCTGGCTACTCTATGGCGAGTAAATGATGAAGCGAGTTCTTCTTTGATGAAGCAATTTTATCAACAGTTGGGCAACCAAAACAAAACTATTACTAAAGCAGAAGCATTAAGACAGGCTCAACTCAAGTTATTGAAAAGCGATCGCTTTAATCGTCCTCATTTTTGGGCTTCTTATGTATTGGTGGGAAATTGGCTTTAAGTTTTATTGTGTCGTTTGTCTTTTGTCTTTTGTCTTTTGTCTTTTGTTCTATAGCTCTTTATTTTGAGTATAGCTCTACGAACTTGCATTAGGACAAAAAAAACTCTCTCTCACAATTCTCCGATCTATACAGGATTTAGTTGAACTTAGAACGAGCGAATTTAATATAAAAAAAAGCGCGATCGACTTGGAGTCAGAGATCGCGCTCTTGGGCAGGAAAATTATTTCCTTAATCAATTAATGAACTTCAATTGTTGCTATTTGAGTAATAGTAGGTTTGTGCTGCTCGGCAACAATTGTTTGAGCATTACGTACCTGAGAATTGAGGGCAACTGTTTTCACATCGTACATTTGGGTTGCCAGTTTGGGATAAATACCAATACCCACAATCATAAATAAGAAACAGACTGCGATAAAGATCTCTCTAGGATTAGCATCGTCAAAAGGAGCTTCTCCAGGAAGTACGCAGCTATTACCGAAACATACCGCAACTTCGTTAGTGGGTTTTTTCATTTTGGCGCGATCGATATCACAGGCTAGGGCTTCATTGGAGTTGAAGAATACTAAGCGCAACATCGATAAGAGATAGATTGGAGTCATGATAATTCCTACCGCAGCTAAGAATACTAGCATGGTGGAAAAAGCTGGGCTGTAAACATCATTACTAG
>CAYXWE010000284.1:0-5602 GCA_964468145.1 uncultured Pleurocapsa sp. | reverse complement strand
TTAGGGCGTGTCATCAATTAGAAAAAAAGAGCTTTTTTCGGCATTTTAACGACCTACTGTGTCGAAAAATAACCTCCGTAGCACGGCTACTCAGAACATTTTTCTCCTTGTATCTCGTCAAAATAGCTCTTAAAAGCATTCTTCCCTTCAATTGATGACACGCCCTAGTTATCGATGAAAAACCACAGCGATCGCCATAAGCCTAAGGCGCTGATATTCCTGCCATACAGCCCAAAGCGATCGACTTTAGAATACTTATACTTAATAAGCTAATTGCTGGCGATAATTGGCTGCAAAATCTCTCCAAGTATTTGGTTTGCGTCCGACTATAGCTTCAAAATTATCGAAGGTGCGATCGCTTTCGGGGATTTGGGCGGCTGAGTTTAGTTCAAACTGAGTATAAACACAGTTCATGTAGGCATTAGAGTTAATCCCATCTACTCCTTCTTGTAAAGCAAAATCTAAGAACTCTTTGGGGGAATGTGCTTCGGTAGTAAATGGCTGTCCGATAACTTCGGTGAGAACTCCCGCTACTTCATCCATTGTTTTAGCATCGTAACCAAGGGGTATAGTTTGCCCGTTGTATTTTTCGGGATGCAATAATGTTTCTACTACTACCGCAGCTAAATCGTAACAGTCGATCCAACTCCAACGGGCATTACCGATAAAGTTAGCGATCGCTCCATTATTAAGCCAGCCAAAGCTAAACAGATTTTGCATAAAGGCTTCAGGACGTAAATGAGTATAGCTAAAATCCAGCTTCTCAATATATGCTTCGATAAACTGATGCCATCCCCAGTGAGCTACTTCGTTGGTGGGTGCGGTAGATGCACCAATATGGACGATGTGTTTTACTCCCTGTTGTTTGGCTAGATCGAGGAATCTTTTACTTTGCCGCAGCATATCAACAGTGTAACCAGTTAAGAGTAAAGCGCGATCGATATTTTCTAGTGCAGGGGCAATAGTTTCTGGCTTGTCTAAATCTAAAACTACGCTATCAATACCTTGATTTGGGAATGCTTGGGCTTTTTCCCAAGAGCGAGTAGCAGCAACTACATTAACATCTGGATTATCTTTAAGCTGTTCTACTGCTGCACCACCAACTTTACCTGTCGCACCGAGAACTAAAATGTTGGGTTTGGTCATGATTAATTATTTTGTGTCAATGGTTTACTTGCGGATCTTGAGTTTTACTATCTTTAGGATCGTGTCAATTAATTACTGCTATATCGACCATTTATAAGTAGTTGCACTCATGATTAATTTCTCTATTGGACTTGATTCTTGTTCCTGCTTTTCTCCAATTGCCAGTTACTTTTGAGCGCGAGCTACGCTGAATCGCATTCAGCTTGTAGAATCGCGCTGTTGAGAATCGCGATATTTAGCAGCTTTGGTTAACAGAGATTCGGCAAAGGCGATCGCATCTTCGGCATCGTGTCCCCCTGTAATTTGAGCTAATTCTTCGACTCTAACAGGATGTTCTGCCAGGGGTTTTACTCGGACTACAGTACGAATATCGGGAACAGTCGAACCACCATTTTTCTTCTTACTTGTAGATGGTTCTTCGATAATGGTTTTTTCTACTTTAAAATGTCCGTTAGCCATAGCTGCAATTAAGGGTTGATGGGTAACGCAAAGTACTTGATGTTTTTTTCCTAGTTGGTGAAGTTTTTCAGCGATCGCTTGAGCAACTTTTCCCGATACTCCCGCATCTATTTCATCAAAAATTAGGGTACTAGAACTTTCTTCCGCCTTGGTAAAACAAGCTTTGAGAGCTAGTAGAAAACGGCTCATTTCTCCTCCAGAGGCAATAATTGACAGGGGTTGCACTGTTTCTCCTGCATTGGGACTAAAATAAAACACTACCTTGTCTGCACCCATTGCGGTGGCAGTAATTGGTTCTAGACGGCATTCAAAAATCACTTTTTCCATCGCCAGGGGTTTTAATTCCTTGACTAGCTGCTTTTCTAACTTGCTAGCTGCTTTTTGACGTAAACTAGTTAACTTTTGACATTCTTGGGTCAAATTAGCTAGTGCTGATTCGTATTCCTCCTGCAGGGCTGCAATAGACTTTCCCCCATCGGTAATTTGGTCTAACTCTTGCTGTAAGCTAACATTCAGAGCGATCGCATCTGCAAGATCGGGACCATATCGACGACAGATTTCTTTTAAATGTCGAATTCTTGATTCAATATCCCGCAGACGTTCGGGATCGGACTCTAAACCATCGCTATAGCTACTTATTTGCTGTCCTGCTTCGACAATTTGCGCCAATCCTGATTGAATCATTTCTAGGATGGGATTAAGTTCGGTGTCATACTCGACCATTTCCATTAAACAAGATTCTGCTTTACCCAACAAATCTGCTGCTGCGGGTTCGTCGCGATCGCCTTCGTAGAGAAGGTTATAGGCTTGATGACCCAGTTGTTGTAGTTCCACCACATGAGACAGGCGATCGCGCTCTTGTTCTAGTTCTTCTAATTCATTAGGATTGCTTAATTCCGCTTCATTAAGAGTTTTTAGTTGTTGCTCTAGTATATCTTGACGTTGTAATAGCTCTTGTTCGGATTTAATACTGTTGTCTAATTTTTTCTTGGCTTTTTGGGCAATATCGTGAAATGTAGCGACCTTCTCTAATTGCTTTTTAAGAGATTTGCCACCATAAGCATCTAGTAAATTCCTTTGCTTATCTGAAATTAATAAATTTACCGTTTGCCCTTGGGCGGTAATTTCCACCAGACGCGATCGCAACTCTCCCATCAACTGACGATTGACTACTACTCCATTTATCCGACTGCGAGAACGCAAACTACTTTTACCAATCACAATTTCTCGGCTACAAATTAGGGTATCTTCTTCTAGGGGATCGATTTCTTGAGAACTCAACCATCTACTCAAGCTACTACTAACTTGAAAGGTAGCTTCCAAAATTGAGCGATCGCTACCGCTACGGATCATGCGGAGGTTGGGCTTACCGCCCAAAACCATATCAATAGCATCTAGAATAATTGATTTACCCGCACCAGTCTCTCCAGTTAGAACGCTTAATCCTCGGTCTAGATTAAGTTCCAGGGAATCTACCAAGGCAAAATTATTAATTTTTAAATTGACGAGCATTTATAAAAATAAGCTAACTTGAACCGAGAATAATAGATAAATAAAATAATCACTACAAGAAGTTTAGCGGAAGCTATAGAAGATTATCAGTATTTTTTTATTAAAGTTTGGCGATCGCGCTTTTATTTTTGCTTGGTAAATAACTGATTGTTAACCGATTCTAGAATTTTGTTTAACTTTGTCGCATTTGTTACCATCAGATCCAAAAATTGGGAGGTAAATAATATCGATATCTGATTCAAATGCCAGAAAGAAAACGCATTGGTATCTTAACCAGTGGTGGTGACTGTGCGGGGTTAAATGCCGTAATTCGTTCGGTAACTCGTTGTGCGGTGGATGTTTATGGTTGGGAAGTGCTAGGAATTTGTAAGGCAACCCACGGCTTAATGGTTCGTCCTCCTGAAGCCATGCCCCTAGATATTACTAAAGTCGATCGCCTTCTAACTATGGGAGGAACTATTTTAGGAACTACTAATAAAGGAGATCCTTTCGCTTTTCCTATGTCTGACGGTACTTTAGCCGATCGCTCTAACGAAATTATTGAAGGCTACAAACAATTAGATCTTGATGCCTTAATTGGTATTGGTGGTGATGGTAGTTTGGCTATCCTGCGGAAACTGGCGCAACAGGGGGGTATTAATTTGGTCGGTATTCCCAAAACTATTGATAACGATGTTGGTATTACCGAGCGATCTATTGGGTTTGATACTGCGGTAAATATTGCCACAGAAGCGATCGATCGCCTGCATTTTACGGCGGCCAGTCACAGTCGAGTGATGATCCTCGAAGTAATGGGAAGAGATGCGGGACATATTGCCCTCAATGCTGGCATTGCAGGAGGAGCAAATATTATCATGATCCCTGAAATTCCTTATAAACTGGGTAAAATCTGCGAACACATCAAAAAAAGACAAGCCAGAGGACAAGATTACTCCATTGCCGTAGTGTCGGAGGCAGTTTGTACCGAAGCAGGAGAGGTATTAGAACAGGGTCATTTTGCCGATTGTCGTTTAGGAGGTATCGGTCAATATTTAGCCGAACAAATCACTGCTAAAAGCGGTGCAGAAACTAGGGTAACAGTTTTGGGACACACTCAACGGGGTGGTATTTCTTCTCCTTTGGATCGTATTTTAGCTTCTGCTTTTGGAGTAGCAGCCGTAAATTTAATTGCCGAGGAAAAGTACGATCGCATGGTTGCTTGGCAAGATCGTCAGGTAACTAGTGTTCCCATCGCAGAGGCGATTAAAGATTATTGTGCAGTCGATCCCGAAGGTACTTTAGTAAAAACCGCTAGAGGTTTGGGTATTTGTTTGGGAGATTAACTCCAAGGGAAAACTATTAATTGTTAACTTCCTCAACAAAATGTTGATGTTCTGTTGTATTCAATCCTTGTTGCACTGTCTCAATTACTTCAGCCAGATTGTAGTTTAATAATGAATCGATCGCTAGCCATAAGCCAGGGAAAACTAAGCTTTTGATAATATTATTCTCATCTGGTTGTAGTCTGATATATTCTCCGTCTTGGAGGCAAAACCAATCAAAAATGCGATCGCTTACTTGCCAAACTAAATATTCTTGTACTCCATTGCGACGATATACCTGTAGCTTTTCTTGTAGATCGTAAGATGCGGTACTCGCAGCAATTTCAACAATTAATTCTGGCGCACCCTGAATATAATCATCCACATCTATCTGTGATTGTCCTCCCTCAATTCGTAATAAAGCATCGGGTTGAGGTTCATTGTCTAAATCCAGCCTTACAGTAGTATTATCGGCAAATTGTGTCCTTGGAGTAGCTGCACAGTAAACTCCCAACCAGGTCATAATATGTGCGTGAGGTTGTCCGTGAATAATTCTGACTGGAGATGCCATATATACTCTTCCTTCGATTAGTTCGGCTTTTTTCACTTCAGGCATTGCTTGATAGCGTCGCTCAAATTCCATACGGGAAAGGCGATCGCCATTTTCTAAAGGAAGGATTTTGGATTGATGAGTAACCATGTTCAGTTATCAATTAGCATTGATTAGATTTATTATATTAATCTTTACTCAAAACTAAAAATATAGGAAATAAATTATCATTACCTATTTTTGGTAGGAATGATTTTAAAGAATCTCTGTTTGATTCATTAGGATATTGCGATCGTCCACGGTCAAAAAAAATGGGTATTGCTAGCTATGAATTACTCTATTTAGTTGCCGAAAAAATCTTAGATTCTGGTAATTCAGTGATTGTGGAAAGCAATTTTAAAATAAATCCCGATACCAAAAAACTAAGGAATATAAAAGATAAATATCAGTGCTATTTATTACAAGTTCACTGCCATGTAGAAATACCTTTAGCTTTATCAAGATTTAAACATAGAGCCACGTCTGGAAAAATACATCCAGGTCACCTAGATAGCTTAATTTACAATGAAATGGAATCCAATTTTAAACAAGGTGGCTATGAAATTTTAGATATTTGCGACGCTACTATAAAAGT
>CAYXWE010000283.1:0-5611 GCA_964468145.1 uncultured Pleurocapsa sp. | reverse complement strand
GGAGGAAACCTCCGCATGGGAACGCGCACCAAGAAAGAAAATTTTTTTATTTAGTGCATTGTTACAGAAAATTGGTATTAGAATCTTTTGTACTTGTTAATTTATAATTTCAGCTAATGCTGGCTTGAGCTGGGCATACTGATAATCAAAGCCTGTAGACTGAGTTTTTTGAGGTATTACTTGTTGCCCTTCCAAAACTACTACTGCACCATCCCCCAATAAAACTTCTAGGACAAAATCGGGAACTGGCAGCCAAGAGGGACGATTCATTACTTCGCCCAAAGTCTGACATAGCCGATCCATCTTTACTGGATTGGGGGCAGTAGCATTGTACGCTCCAGACATCTGAGGGTTTTGAATCCCTCGAATAATTAGATTAACTAAATCTTCGCGGTGTATCCAAGAGAACCATTGTTTACCACTACCAATAGGCCCACCCGCAAACATCTTGAATGGTCCCAGCATTTTGCCCAATGCACCGCCATTGGCTAAAACAATACCAATCCGCAAGATAACCAAACGAACTCCCGATTCTGTTACTTTCTGGGCTTCTGCTTCCCAGTTTTGGCATACTTGAGCCAAAAAATCATTACCAGCAGGACTACTTTCAGTAAAGGTTGTAGTTTCGCTAGTGCCATAGTAGCCGATCGCACTACCGCTAACTAATACTTCAGGCTTGGATTCTGCCATGGCGATCGCTTCAACTAGTTTTCTTGTCCCAATTTGACGGCTTTCCATTATCGCTTGTTTCTGTTGGTTACTCCAACGCTCGGCGATTGGTTCTCCTGCTAGGTTAATTACTGCATCGCACCCAGAAACGCTATTTTGCCACGAACCCGATTCGGTAGGGGTGTATTGAACTATTTCTAGGTTGCTATAAACCGAAGCAGGAAAAACTTTTCGCGCTTTATTAGGATTGCGAGTAAAAACTAAAATTTGGTGTCCTTCTCGATTCAGTTTCTCTACCAAGCGACTGCCGACTAATCCTGTTGCGCCTGTAATTGCAATTTTCATTTTTTTAATTTATTTTATATATTTTTTTTTCATAATTAAGATACCAATTAATTGCTCGTTAATACTCGATCTAGCTGAGTAGTTTGCTTTATTATTCGATCTCCCTAAAAAAAAGCGATCGCCTTGGTTTAAAAGCGATCGCTCTTTGATTCTTAACTAGTTACTAATTACTAATTACTCTGGTTCTCCTCCTTGAATCTTCAGAATAAGAAAACCCAAACTTAGTCCGCCCAAAACTAAGGTAATACACAAAATCAAGCCGTTGACTAACATACTTTCTGCGGTCATTTCTATTGCTCCTGTTCTTTGGTAGATATTTTTAAATAAGATGAGATTTTATAAAAGCTTTTAGCTTTCAGCATTTAGCTCTTAGCTTTTATAGATGTAAGTTTTCTAGTCTGGCTGGAAAAACTTTTATTCGATAAACTCTATAGCTTGCAGCTTATGACTAATACCTTTTTTTATTTTTAATTCTCAATCATAATCAATAGTATGTATTTTAAATCATCGCGCTACTGTTATCGATCGCGAAATTAGTTATAAGTAAAACGTTAAATGTCTAATATTCCTTCTCTAGCTATTACCATGGGCGATCCTGCGGGAATTGGGGCAGAAATTATCCTCAAAGCCCTCAAGGATCGGTCTTTATCAGAAAGATGTAATGTGACGGTTATTGGCAATCGCCATATATTGCAGTATACCTACGAACATTTATTAAAACAAACCGAATTAACCGAGCGAGATTTAGTAGATCCGCAAACATTGACGACGATCGATCTTCCGATTGGAGACAAATTTACTTTGGGTCGGGGCGATGCTATTAGCGGTGGCTTTAGCTTTGACTGCTTATCAAAAGCGATCGCTTTAACTTTAGCAGGAAAATTCCAGGGAATTGTTACTGCACCTATAGCTAAGTCTCTTTGGAAAGCAGCAGGACACGATTATCCAGGTCAAACAGAAGTCTTAGCCCAAAAAGCTGGAGTAGACCGCTTTGGGATGATGTTTGTGGGAAAATCCCCCCATACTGGCTGGATGCTGCGTAGTTTGCTCGCTACTACCCATATTCCCTTGGCAGATGTGTCCCAAGCTTTGACCCCCGAATTGATGTCAAAGAAACTAAAACTATTAATAGAATGCCTGGAGCAAGATTTTGATATTATTAATCCCAAAATCGCGATCGCAGGATTGAACCCTCACAGTGGCGAAGCGGGACAACTCGGTACAGAAGAACAGGATTGGCTCAATGACTGGCTAGAGCAAACTCAGAGTGAATTACCCCATATCGAGCTAACTGGGTTAATTCCCCCCGATACAATGTGGGTTCGACCGGGTCAAGCTTGGTATGGCAATTACGAAGCTCAACCCAACACTGCGGATGCTTATTTAGCCTTATATCACGACCAGGGATTGATTCCCGTTAAGTTAATGGCATTCGATCGCGCAATTAACATGACAATTGGACTGCCTTTTGTGCGTACATCTCCCGACCACGGTACTGCGTTTGATATTGCGGGTCGAGGGATTGCCAATGCTACTAGTATGAAGTCTGCAATTGAATTGGCAATCCAAATTAGTTATCGACGAAAACAACAATTAGCAGCTATTGCTTAGGGATCATTTGTTGGCAATTTTAGGTGCTGGTTTAGCAGGGCTTCTTTTTCGACGAGAATTGCCATTGCTCGCCGATCTACCACGGCGACTACCGCCATCATCAGACTTAGGGGGTTCGTCGCTGTAGATATCTAGAAAAACTGATTCGTTATGAGCGGATGCTGCGGTGTCGATCGTAGTACGAATTGCTTGAATATTACGACCGCCACGCCCAAATACTTTACCGCGATCGCTTTTATCGAATGCCACCCGCAGCCATATTTTATTCTGATTTGAGTTTATTTCAGAATTTATACATAGGGATTGAGGATCGTTTAAAAAAGGTTCGATCAGAAAGCGTACTAGTCCTTCATAATTAGGTCTCGTCGCCACCCGATCGCTCCCACCTTCGGTCTTATTTGGCATTTACTTGTTCAAAAACTTGAGCTTTGTTAAGAATACTTCTTACAGTTTCGCTAGGTTGCGCTCCTTGCTGTAGCCTTTTAACAATAGCAGGAACGTTCAATCTGGTTTCATCCGTTCTGGGGTTATAGAAACCTAATTCTTCAATGGGGCGACCATCTCTGCGAGCCTTGCTTTCAATAGCTACGATACGGTAGCTAACTTCTCTTTTTTTGCCAAAGCGTTTCAAACGTAATTTAATCATTGCTTATTTCAATTTGTCCTTTTCGATTGTAGTCTATCTATCTATTTTTACGAAGCAAACCACCGCCTCATCTATTATTTATTCAAGGCGGAGTACTATTCAGTTAAAAGTCTAGTTTAGACAAACTATCATTTTACAACGAGCCAAAGCCTTTTTTCTTCTTTTTCTTCTTTTTTCTTCTGCCTTGGGGCATTCCGCCACCCATACCAGGCATTCCCATTCCAGGCATTCCGCCACCCATGCCAGGCATACCCATACCAGGCATACCCATACCAGGCATTCCGCGACCCATATTTTGCATCATCGAACGCATTTTAGTAAAGTCCTTGACCAGTTTAGAAACATCTTTTTCTTCAAAACCAGAACCTTTAGCCACGCGACGACGACGGCTAGGAGATTGAGCTAGAAGATCGGGGTCAGCTTTTTCTGCCTTGGTCATGGAGTTAATCATCGATTCGGTACGTTTTAGCTGATTTTCACCTTTAGCCAAATCTGCACCGCTAATTTTACCCATCCCAGGAATTAATTTGAGAACTCCTCCCAAAGAACCCATATTCTTTAGGAGACGCATCTGTTTGATAAAGTCATTGAAATCAAACTTTGCCTCCATAATCTTCGACTGCATCTTCTCGACATCAGCCAAATCTAGTTCTTCTTGAGCTTTTTCGACTAACGTTAAGACATCCCCCATATTAAGGATGCGGGATGCCAAGCGATCGGGATAAAAAGGTTCTAGAGCCTCTACCTTCTCTCCTACACCAACAAATTTTATCGGCTGTCCCGATATCTGTCTGACGGATAGGGCTGCACCACCGCGACTATCCCCGTCTAGCTTAGTTAAAATTGCTCCTGTGATGCCAATTTGTTCGTGAAAAGTATAGGTCAAGTTGGCTGCTTCTTGACCAGTCATGGCATCCACTACCAAGAGGGTATCGTCAGGCTCGATCGTATCTTTGATGCGGGATAGCTCTCCCATCATGTCATCATCGATTTGCAACCGCCCTGCAGTATCCACAATTACGGTATCGACACCAAGCTCTTTAGCTTTGGCGACACCTTGTCGGGCAATTTCTACGGGATCGGCATCTGTTCCCATTTCAAATACGGGGACATCGATTTGATTGCCCAAGGTAAGTAACTGATCGATCGCAGCAGGACGATAGATATCTGTTCCTACCATCAAACAAGAGCGTTCTTGTTTGCGTAGATATAGGGCTAACTTAGCAGTTGCGGTGGTTTTCCCCGTACCTTGCAAACCTGCCATCAAAATTACGGTAGGAGCTTGTTCTGCACGAGCAAGAGGGACATTGCTTTCCCCCATCACCTTGACCAGTTCGTCGTAGACAATTTTGATAAACTGTTGTCCTGGGTTAACTCCAGAAATTACCCCTTCGCCCAGTGCTTTCTCTTCAACATCGGCAATAAAGGCTTTGACTACCTGGAGGTTGACATCTGCTGAGAGTAAAGCGCGACGTACCTCCTTGAGGGTGTCTTGAATATTGGCTTGGGATATTTTGTTTTGACCGCGCAGCTTTTTCCACGCATCATCCAACTTATCTGCTAGTGCATCAAACATAGATCAAAATTCTTTTTTTACTTACTTATAATATATTTAAATTAACCACGGAGATACGGAGGACACGGAGGAAGTTATCTGTTGTATGTTCTAGCCTTTTT
The DNA here is from genome assembly GCA_964468145.1 of uncultured Pleurocapsa sp. Lineage (GTDB taxonomy): Bacteria > Cyanobacteriota > Cyanobacteriia > Cyanobacteriales > Xenococcaceae > Waterburya. The sequence continues at coordinate 663 of CAYXWE010000283.1, read as the reverse complement.
GTTCTTGGAGGGGGACAAGTCAAAGTGCTTTATTTTTTTCTTAACCCGAATTCAGGTTAGTTAGTAATTGCTTACCTCACTTATGGGAATTACTATTATTTTCTTGTTTGTAAGGACAATAGCATTTTACTGACTTCGACTTTTTCTCTACCAAGTTGGATCGTCGTAAATATTTACTGTCAGTTCGGGCTTGTCTCCAGGGACAGAGCTAATACAAGCGCAAATAGCTTCTCCATCATCCAATTCCACCTCACAGGCATGACAAGAACCCATCAGACAGCCAGTAGCAATAAAGACTCCCGCTCGCTCTGCTACCTGCAACATTGGCTCTCCTGGTTCTGCTTCCACGGTAATATCTTCTGGTAGAAAACGAACCTTAATACTCATATTTTCTGGCAAATTGATAACTTGCTAATACTGACTAGACAAAATACTTCTCAAGTCTAAATTCTTTTCTACAATATCTGCCAAAACATTTAATGTCGTTTCTCTTTGGTCGCGATAATTGGAAATACCCGTTGCTAAAGAAGACATCCCTCTTTGTTTGCGGAGTTGATTGATCCAAGAACGTCGCCAAGGACCATTATCAAATAATCCGTGGAGATAGCAGCCCCAAACTGACTTACTTTCGTCCACCACTCCAATACTGGGGTCGTCAAAAAT
>CAYXWE010000282.1:0-5626 GCA_964468145.1 uncultured Pleurocapsa sp. | reverse complement strand
GGACTCTTCCCTGAAACTATAACCTATAGATAGATAAGTCGGAATGAAGTTCTGCTTTCTGCTGAATATATATTTTCTTGCCCCTTTTATGCTAATCGTTCCATTCTCCTTGAGGGGGTACTGGGGGATTGCGTTGAAAAGTACGAGTTAGATCTGTCTTTCCGTTCCTTTCACCATTTAGCCACTGCTTAATAGCCGTTTCGATTACTTTGCTAGGATCTTTAGTTAAATGTTTAATCCGATCCATAATTTCTGAATCTATATCGATGGACACTCGGATTTTTTCAGTGTTTCTGGTTTTATCTGTTGATTTATCTTCAGATCGAAGACTAGAGGACTGCTCTGGGGTTGAGAGTTCATCATTCATGGACTTTTTTAATTAGTTTTTTATTATTTTACAGACGATTGTATAAACTAGCAGCACCTAAAATGTTATGAGGATTTATCTAGGGTCTGTATTCGCGATGTTATTAGTAACTATTTTAATTTTACTGTTGTTTGGTAATTGGTTTTTGACCGAAACCTTAATTTTTATGCCGATGAATTTGGCAACTCGCATTATTTCTTTTAGTTGGTGGGGAGTCGCCTTAGTAGTGGTATTGTTTTTTGCTTGGTGCGTAGCAGAGGATTAAAGCAATAGCCTCAATCCAATATTAAATACTGACAGTATGCTCGAATACTAAATTTCTTCGTATGTAAGCATACTGCCACAAGAATCAAAGCTGACAACAGGCAATTGACTTCGAGCAATCTATCTCCCACGAGGATATTTGAAATCCTCAAAGACGCGATCGCAGCTAATTTCAAATAGGCATGGGGTCAGAAATATTAATTTCGGGAATAGATTTCTCCGTCAAGCAATGCCAGTGACAAGCAAATAGATCGGGCTGTTGAGTCTTGAGGGTTATTAGGGCTGGTGCAGCAGGAAAAGGCCAGAGGCGATCGAAAACAATTTCGCCTTTGTACAGGCTAAATTGAAGCAGATAGGTCGCTGGTGGAGCATTTAGAGAATCTAGTAGTTGTCCTGCTAAACTATGAAGCGATTTGCGCTGACGCTGGGGAATATCAATCGGCTGTTCGTAAGAGTTGGGCATTGAACCCTCTCCTATTAGTTCTGCATAAATTGGTCTATCTGTCAAGACTATCGGCAACCACATATGACCTATCCAAGAGTCGCCAACGCTAGTTTTAAACCCTAAATTTTTCTCTACCCACCTTCTTCTGGCATTAACGTCTTTGCACGCAGAATAAATTTTCTTTTGAGGAAAATCAAAATACTCAGGTAACTGAATTGTTAAGGGACAATAGATTGTGCCAGAATCTATACTTTTTTTGATATTTCTCGAATGCTTAGACCAAAGTGTTGCAGCGGAGACAATTTCTACAACCGTTGATGGTGCAGAATTTTCCGCAATGCTACGTTGTAAAGCTTCCACCATTTTTTGCGTTACTGGAGACGCAGAAAGAAGTTTTCCTTGTTCGCTAACTTCTGCGTTAATAATAATTACAACTTTTTCCATTCCCCTTCCATAGTTATGAGATTTTGCCATAGCTGTTATGAGTCGAACAGTATTTCTTCAAGCATTCTCCGCTTTATTGTTTGATTGCAGATTTGGTCATTGACTCTAAATGAAAAAATAGTTCGCGGTAGTTGTAGGGCATAGTTGAATTGTGGATCTTTATTCTGTTTGAGTGTTTTTAAGTCAATCACAGTCACAAAACTGTATGTTTTGTTGAATTTTACTCATACACCCAAGATAGGATTTCGGGCATATAAACTGACAAGACAACAAGGCATACACTATGACCGCCGATCGTCGTAACCGCAACCAAAGTAATAAACCTTGGATGATACTTAATAAAGTAAGTATAAAATAGCAAACTGAAAATCTCGACGAGATTAATGTCATTTGCTACTTTTTAGTAAACCTTGACACTAAAAGTAGTCGGGATTTTAAGCAGTAACTATCATAATTGCTTCTTGACTAGATTTTCAATCTAGATCCAGAAATAACCGAATATTTTAATATTGTAAACATAAGCTAACAAACCAATCTAATAATTGGGAATTAGTTACCTTTAATTTAATTAGGTCATCAATCAAGCAATCTGGGTTAAGCTTTTTTTAAAAATTACTTCCAAGAATTATTTAATTAATGACTGGGTGAGTATTTATTCATAATACTAAAATATGGAACTATTAGAATATCAAGCGAAAGAATTATTCAAAATGGTGGGAATTCCTATTTTGCCCGCCCAAGCGATTAAAGACTCTCGTCAAATAAAACAACTGCAAATTCCTTATCCTGTGGTTTTAAAGTCTCAAGTACGCTCTGGAGGTAGAGGAAAAGCTGGTGGCGTTCGTTTTGTAGCTAACACGATTGATGCGATCGCAGCAGCGCGAACTATTTTCAATCTTTCTATTTTGGGCGAGTATCCAGAGGTAATTCTGGCAGAAGCTCACTACAATACCGAAAGAGAATTTTTCTTGGCAATAGTCTTAGATTATGACCTACAATGCCCCGTACTATTAGGTTCTGCCTACGGTGGCATGAATGTTGATTCTTTGCTAGCTAATCTACAGCAGGTAGTAGTAGATACGGATTTTTCTTTATTCTATGCTCGTCGTTTAGCTGCCAGCATGGGTTTATCGGGACAATTGATTTGTTCAGTTAGCGATATCATTGCTAAAATGTATCGTCTGTTTATTGAAAGAGATTTGAACTTAATTGAAATTAATCCATTAGGGGTAAATACGCAAGGAAAACTAATGGCATTAGATGGCAAAATAACTATTAATGATAGTGCTTTGAACAGACAGCCAATTATTAACAGTTTGAGTTTTTCTGAATATCAAAAGCAAAATAAAGATTCCTGGAGTCAAAATAGGGATAATTTGAATGATGCTGGTTGGTATTGGTTGAATTGGCGCAATAAAACGGGAAAAATAGCCACAATTTGTAATAGTTTCGATTTGGCTTTGTTAACCTGGGATCTGTTGAATCAAAATAAAGTTAGTCCTGCTTGTGGTGTAGTAATTAACGATAGCAAAAGCGATTTCTCCTGCAATTCTCCCATCTACCAACAGCGGTTGAGGCAAATTTTGACGGAGTTCGAGTCAATTGAAGGATTAGAAGCAATTTTAATCGATGTTTGGGAAACAGAAGCTATTAGTCGCGATATTGTCAAAACGATCGCCGAATATATTCAGTCTAATGTTCGATCTACCTTACATTCTCAAACAGAGGAAACGAGGGAGGATCTCCCTACTCCATCCAATGGATCGTCTATCCAATCTAAGCAGCAAAATATAGCCCCAGAAGTAGAGCGAATTCGACCCAAATTTATTTTGAGGCTATTAAGTAAAAATGATGCTGCAGAAATAGATCCAGATTGGTTTTTAGGTTCAAACCTTGGCAATCTACCCCAGATTGAGGATACCCTATATATATATAGCGGACTCGAACCAGCAATCGAGCGGGCGATCGCTTTTAGTTAAGTCTAGCTGAGGAATTTGGCCTTACTTATTTTTGTTACAAGGGAAATAAGCCGTAGATTATCCTCAAAAAAGCATGAGTAATTTTTTTCCTGATTTCCCTAACTTCAGTCCCCATCTTAAAACCTGTAGCGATTATTCTTCTAGCTGTTTACCTGCAAATTATTCTTACTTTATGAATTGGTCATCTGACAACAAAGTCATTATCCAAGGAATCGACCGCCACGTATCTAGTTTGTTGGCAGTGCAAATGAAAGCCTACGGTACTAATATTGTTGCAGGAGTTAGCCCAGGCTTGGGCGGTACAAAGGTAGAGGATATTCCTGTATTTGACTTGGTAGAGCAAGTTTTTAGTCTCGCAAATCAAATTGACACTACCTTAATTTTTGTCGATCCTTACCAAGTATTAGATGCTGCCTTTGAAGCGATCGCAGCAGGAATCAAGCGGGTTATAGTCGCCACTCCCAATGTCCCCCCCCAAGATACAATCAAACTAATTAATCATGCACGGGCTACTAACACTCTGCTTTTAGGGCCTGGTAGTGACGGCATAGTTGTTCCCAAACAAGTCTGGATGGGAAGGCTACAGCCTCAGTTTTATCAGCCAGGAAAGGTGGGTCTAATAACTACCAGCGAGCATCTATCTTATGAGGTGGCAGCGGAATTAAATCGATCTGGTATCGGACAATCAATGGTCGTCAGCCTGGGAAACGATAGTATTACTGGCTCTAGTTTGCCTCAGTGGTTGTCGATTCTCAACGAAGATCCCTATACTGAAGCAATTGTGTCGATCGGACAAAGAATCGATCGGGCTGAAGAGATTGTCACCTACTGTCAACAATATGATTATGATAAGCCAATTGTTGTGTATATTGCAGGTACAAAAGCTCCCCAAGAAATACAGTTTCGCGATGCAGTAACAATTATTAGCAATCATTTATCTGCATCAATTCCTTCTGTAAATCAAGGACGAAGTACTATGAATAAATTAAAGAAGGCTGGCATTAAAGTTGCTAAAAGACCTAGTGAAATTCCTCCTGCAATTTTAGAGTCTCTAAAAATTAAAGTTAGTTAAGTTTGTCGGTCGATAAATAACTAACAATTAAAGATCTAAATGCGGTCTCGATCTAAATTGAATTTTTACCAACCTATTAAATAACGGCTATTGCCTTTAAATACTAACTTGGTTAAATGGGCGATCGCCATAGACAGCGTAACTACAGCTAAAGTAGCCAAAATTAGAGTAAACAGATTACCCTGAAAGTCCAACTCCCAGCTTCTTACTAATCTAGTCAGGGGTTTGAGTAAAAAAGGATGAATAAAATAGATGGCAAAGCTCGTCTCTGCAGCTTTTTTCAGAGGAGTAACATCAGTATCTTCGTAGTTGTCCAAAATAGACATTAGTAAAAAACAAAGTAATATTTTCTGGAGCAAATTTACATCTGGTACGGTAATAGACCAAAAATTTTTATTGAAGTTACCGCTAACATTAAAAATAAATATTTGCACCAATCCTAAAGTAATAGCTAGGAGTAAGATAGCTATTTTTATTTTATTACTCTTGAGAAAAGTGTATATTTTTTTCTGATGAATCGAGCAAAAAATACCTAATAGATATACTGGCAAAAAATACATCAGAGAATGTAAAGGATTCATATTAAACTTAGGTCGATGAATAATCATCGAGATAGGAAGCATTCCGAGTATTGTGTAAATTAGTGATTTAGAACGAATTAGAAAATTAATCGCGGGAGAAATAGCAAACACCACCATAATCATGGGAATATACCAGTAGGCGTATACTGCTCTCCCCGTTACCAAAAACCACAAAATTGCTAATACAGGTTTGTCTTTGAGACTATCTAATAGAAAACTTCCTTTGCTATCGACGAAAACTGCATACAAAATTGGTATTGTCGAACATATTAAATACGGCACCAAAACATAATTAGCTTTGTTGGTCATAAATTTTTAATACTCAAATCTGGGGAAGAAAATATGATTGTATAGAAAGCCAGAAATGAAAATGAAAAAAACGCTGCCGTTTAAGTTGAAAGAGTAAAAAAAAGTTTCAAAACGATTAGGATTGTCGTATACATTCCAGTTAGCTATGCCATAGCAATGAGCAGC
>CAYXWE010000281.1:0-5653 GCA_964468145.1 uncultured Pleurocapsa sp. | reverse complement strand
ACGTGCTTTTAATAATTTAAGAAATTGAATATTCCATTTCCACTAGAGATAAAGTTCAAAAGCATTAATTAATTTACTAATACTTCATCTCATGGCAAATCTACTTTATCTTTGCTTAACAAAACAATCTGTGAATCAAATAGCAAAAAAATAGTGACTTAAATTACGATTGTTTGTGACGCGTATTATTGACACTTTTAATACCTTTTTTGTTTGTCCTCCTGTATTTTCTGTAAGCTGAAAAAGCGCATAGTAGGGTAATTAAACCAAGTACTACGCGCCTTATGCCTGATATTTTGATTATTTTTATAGCTGGAGCTTTGCTTCTTTGTAGCTTGCTGCTAATCTCGAAACGGTTCTAAAAATCGCCCCACCTAAAAATTGCCGAACCCCAGGTTAAGCCCGCACCAAAACCAGATGCAGCAATAGTGTGTCCTGGTTTGACTTTTTGCGATCGTACTGCAGCGTCTAAAGCGAGGGGAATGGAAGCTGCGGAGGTGTTGCCGTATTCTGCTATGTTACTTAAAATCTTTTCTGGAGGAATTTTGAGGCGTTTGGCTACTGCATCCATAATGCGTTGGTTTGCCTGATGTAGTAGCAACCAATCAATATCATCAGCGGTTAAATTGGCTCGAAACATTGCTTTGCCGATCGCTTCGGGAACTTTTGCCACTGCAAAGCGATAAACTTCTCTACCATTCATGGTAACGGGCTGATACGTACCGCATTGGGCGGTAATGTCTTCTACCAGAGTTTTTGATTTGCTGGCGTAGTTTAAATTAAGGGAATCATTTTGACTGCCCTTGCTATACATTTCAAAACCCAACAGGCGATCGCTTTTTTGCGTCCCCTGACAGACTACTGCCCCCGCACCATCGCCAAACAAGACGCAACTGGCTCTATCCGACCAATCTACCCAGCGAGATAAGACATCAGCACCAATTATCAAAACGTTTTTATGGACTCCAGTGCGAATAAATTGAGCAGCGGTAATTAGGGCAAAAACAAAACCAGAACAAGCAGCGGTAAGATCGAAAGCTACTGCATTAGTCGCGCCAATTAAACCCTGAACTCTGCAGGCACTACCAAACATATCGTCGGGGGTAGAGGTAGCGAGAATAATTAAATCGATATCGGTGGGTAAGATTCCCGCCATGGCGATCGCACCATTAGCAGCAACCGCAGATAATTGACTCAATGATTCGGTAGGGGAAGCGATATGACGATTTCTCATCCCCGTGCGGGTATTAATCCACTCGTCGTTGGTTTCTACCATCTGTGCTAGATGATTGTTAGTGAGAACTGTTTCTGGTGCAGCCGAACCACATCCAGTAATCGCGATACCCGCACCCATGTTGTTCAATGTTTCACTCCATTACTCGCACTTGTTGTTTATTGGGGACTGACAGAAGTAGCTTCTGCTTCAATTCTGTCTTGGTTGTAGGACTTTATTTTTTCTAATACTTGATTGTCAATAGCTTCTTTTGCCGAGCGAATAGCGTTAAACATCGATCCGCGACGAGAACTACCGTGACTAATGATACAGATTCCTGCTACGCCAAACAATAATGCTCCTCCGTGTTCTGCCCGATCTATACGGCGTTTAATATTACGCAAATTGGGTTTTAACAACGCTGTCCCGACTTTACCACGCAATCCCTTGGGTAACTCTTCCTTCATAATTTGCAACATCACCTCGCCAATGGCTTCGGCAAATTTGAGGACGATATTGCCCACAAAACCATCGCAGACGATGATGTCAAATTCTCCCGACAAGACATCTCTGCCTTCTGCATTACCCAAAAAAGGTACTTGAGGATTATCTACCAGTAGTTTATGGGTAGCCAGAGTTAATTCGTTTCCTTTGGAAGATTCTTCCCCGATACTTAATAAGCCTACCTGAGGCGATTCGTTGCCCAAGACATATTTACTATAAATAGTTCCCATCAGGGCGAACTGTTCGAGGTATTTGGGCTTGCAGTCTACATTTGCCCCCACATCTAAAACAATTACTGACTTACCAGGAACAATAGTGGGTAGTACCGCCCCAATAGCAGGGCGTTCGATCCCTTTAATGCGTCCTAGCCTTAGTAAAGCAGATGCCATCGCTGCACCAGAATGCCCAGCGGAGACTATCGCATCCGCTTCGGAACGCTTGACCAAATCCATTGCCACATTAATCGAGGCTTTGGGCTTGCGACGAATTCCCGTGAGGGCTTCATCTTTCATTGTTACTACGTCTTCGGCGTGAACAACTTCAATCGATGCTGTTCCCTTGCTATCGTATTTTTTAATAAGAGATGCGATCTTTTCGCGATCGCCCACTAGTAAGATATCTAAATCTAACTCTCTAGCAGCTCGAACTGCTCCTGCAACAATTTCCTCTGGGGCGAAATCCCCCCCCATCGCGTCCACTGCGATTCTTGCGCGCGTTAATCCCATTTAGCAATTTTTATAGAAGCCTTACAAATTTTAACAGTCTGCGGTTAAATCTCCCTAGTATCTATCAAAAGCGATCGAGGACTTTTACCCTTCTTTACAACTTTCAAACCTAAGAGTTATAACCGATTGTGACTGCGGTAAAGAATATTTTAACTTTTTAGTTACCAGTCTTAGAAATTTTCGCCTCAATCGATAATTATTGATAATTTTTATATGTTAGATATTATTGCTTCGGGTATCTTGGCTTGGTTCAATTTGGGTGGCAAGTCGCCCAATAATCTACAGCCTCTAGAATATTTTCCTTGGCACGATACTGCTCTTTTTAAACTTCCCGATCTTGAAAAAGACATAATTGCTAAAAATATTATTCGAGCTTATTTAGAAGATATAGAGGGACAAAATTTAATCCCAGATAGACAGGGAATCTGGATTCAGTCTGGTTGGCATACTTTGGCTAGCAACCAGGGTACAATACCTCTTCCTGCTGCTTCTTTGACCAAAGTTGCCACTACCTTATCAGCCCTAGAAAAATGGGGAACAAAACATCAGTTTGCAACTCAAATTTATATCGCGGGGGAAATTCAAAATGGGATTGTTACGGGAGATCTAATTATTGAAGGTGCGGGCGATCCTTTATTTGTTTGGGAAGAAGCGATCGCATTGGGCAATAGTTTGAATCAATTGGGTATAAAGTCGATTGAAGGGGATTTATTGGTAACAGATAAGTTCTATATGAACTACCAAGAAAACTCAGAACAAGCAGGAGAGTTATTCAAACAAGCATTAGATCGCAAGCTTTGGCAAAGGGAAATTACTCGGCAATATTTACAAATGCCAGTAGGTACAGCACAACCGAATATTGTAGTTGCAGGAAAGGTAAGAAGAATTAAAACTATACCCAACACTGCTAAATTACTAATTGTTCATCAATCTCTACCCCTGACAGAGATCCTCAGACAGATGAATATCTATAGTAATAACAAGATGGCACAGATGTTAGCGGACTTATTGGGTGGTGCAGAGAAAATTGCTCGATCTGCTGCGGATCTGGCTGACTTTCCCCCAGAGGAAATCGAATTAATTAATGGATCGGGTTTGGGAGAAGAAAACCGTATTTCCCCCCGCGCAGTATCTCAGATGTTGATGACGATCGATCGCTTAGTTGAGGATAGTTCTCTATCTGCAATGGATTTATTCCCCACTGCAGGTAGAGACTTAATAGGAACAGTGCGCGATCGCGCTTTGCCCCGTGGCACTGCAGTTAAAACGGGTACATTGGACAATGTGAGTGCTTTGGCGGGGGTTATTCCCACAGAAGATCGAGGCAATGTTTATTTCAGCATTATTAATTATGGTCGGAATTATCAATATTTTCGCCAGCAACAAGATAGGTTACTCGACGAATTAGCACGGGAATGGAAAATAACACCCCAAAACTTCAATTTAGCTAATAAAAAAGATTGGTTTTTGGGTAACCCTAATCGTAATATAGCAATCTTAATTGATTTGTGAACAACTCTCTCTTCTTTCTTCCTCTGTGTCCTCCGTGCCTCCGTGGTTCATTCAAAAGTAATTTTTACGAATGATTTAGGATTGCTATAGACAGGTACAAAATTAATTGTTTTGTGTTTGGGCTAAAATATTGACTGCTAATTTTCCCAGTCAATATTTTATGCAAAATAGCGAATCTAATGCTAACAAATCAAGTCGCGGGAATTTATTTAACCAAAATGTCACACAGCAGCTACAGCAATTGCTATATCGCCAGAAAATTAAAAAGTTCTATTTAGAACCAAGATACAATTATCCATCAAAAGAAATCGAGCAATTTAGTCCCGATGGCGAAATAACTTTATTAAATGACGACATTATAGTATATGACAATACAACGACTATCAGACACGATCGCTTGAAGGGAAAACTATGGGATGCTTATGGAGTAAAAGAGCATTTTCGAGCAAAAGAAAAAGAAATTAAATACTATGTAATCATTCCCGACGACATTAGCGCGAAAGAATTGAAAAATGCGATCGGAGAACAAGAAAAGCTTAACAATCCTGAATACTACAGTAGCATCAATGATATTATTACCCTAACAAAATTAATAGCAATTTTAGACGACTAAAACTTATCGATTATTTAGTAATTACATTCATTGAGTAAATAGTTTCAATCAATTTTTTAGCGATCGCTTCTATTACAGGAATAGCTACAGAATTTCCCAACTGCCGATACATTTGGGTTCTACTTACAGGAATAGTAAAATTGGGATCGAAGCCCATCATTGCCTTACATTCATTTTCGGATAATAATCTGATTCCTGTTTTACCATCTCTGACAAAAGTACCCGTTAATCTTTGTATCTTGTGGTAAGTAGAAACTAGAGTTTTGACACAAATTTGAGATTCTTTGTTTATTATTTGTGGTTTCCCATCATCTTTTTTAAACAAATAGCTATTTTGTAAATGTTGGGAAATGCAATATTTATCTGCATGAGATTCAACATATTGCCCAATAGTCACTTTGGAGTTTTTAGGTCGAGGATAATTGTACTCAATTTTATTTGAATTATAATCGCAACATAATCCTACAAAATAAACTCTCTTTCTATGTTGCGGAACGCCATAATCCGCTGCATCTAATATCTGGTAATTAACATCGTAATTAATTTGCGCGAGAGATTCTAAAATAATTTTAAGAGTCTTTCCCGAATCATGATTGATAATACCAGGAACATTTTCGAGGATAAAAGCAATTGGTCTTTTAACTCGAAGTATTTTAACTATTTCATAAAATAATGTTCCTTGAGTTTTGTGTTGAAACCTCTCTCTTTTGCCAATCGAACTAAATGGTTGACAGGGAAAACCAGCACACAATATATCAAAATTTGGTATTGCTGCAAGAACAATTTTAGTTATATCGCCATGGGGCATTTCTGAAAAATTGGCGTAATAAGTTTGTTGTGCGTATTTATCCCATTCAGAAGAAAAAACACATTTTGCTCCCAATTTTTCTAAAGCAATTCTAAATCCGCCAATACCTGCAAATAAATCGACGAATTTGAGATTATCTTTGATGAAATAATCGCGATCGCGGGATACTGTTGACTCATCGCGATCGCCTGAATTAGATAAATTTAGCTCGAATAAACTATGTTGAATAATTTGCTGCACAAAATTAACTCGATCGCCCCTTACAATCTTTGCTGATT
>CAYXWE010000280.1:0-5672 GCA_964468145.1 uncultured Pleurocapsa sp. | reverse complement strand
CCTGCGATCGCGATTTTAGGGCTAGAAGTATAATTCTTTTCAATCAACCAAGTCGCTGCACCAATAAAATCATCAAAGACATTTTGCTTTTTCTCTTTCATCCCTGCTTGATGCCAAGCTTCGCCATATTCACCCCCACCACGAAGATTAGCCATCACATAAATACCGCCCATTTCCAGCCAAACCAAATTACTTACAGAAAAGCTAGGAGTCAAAGAAATATTAAAACCGCCATAGCCATAAAGATAAGTGGGATTATTACCGTCCAACTCAATGCCTTTTTTGTGAGTAATAAACATGGGAATTTTCGTCCCATCTTTACTAGAATAAAATACCTGCTGAGTTTGATAATCTTCAGGATTAAATTCAACCAGGGGTTGACGAAACAAAGTGCTTTCTCCCGTCTGCATATCGTAGCGATAAATCGTTGCAGGGGTAGTAAAGCTAGTAAAAGTATAAAACGTCTCTGTATCCCCTCTCTTGCCACCAAAACCGCCTGCAGAGCCGATACCTGGTAGATCTACCTCGCGGACAAAACTACCATCGGTGTTAAAAATTTTGATTTGCGATCGCGCATCCTTGAGATAGTCAGCCACAAATTGATTATTTAAAATGCCCACACTTTCTAAAGTTTCTGGTGCTTCGGGAATAATTTCTTGCCAATACTCGCGATCGCAATTGTCTAAATCTATCGCAATTACTTTACTTCTGGGTGCATCGAGATCTGTCTGTATCCAAAGAGTATCCCCGTCATTATCGATTACTCCATAACTGGCTTCAAATTCGCTAATTAGTTCGATAACTTCACCCTTTGGCTGTTCCAAGTTTTTATAAAACAATAGATTCTTACTATCCGTACCCAACCAGACGCTAATAATCAAATACTTACCATCCTCAGTAACGCCACCGCTAAAACCCCATTCCTTTTGGTCGGGACGATGATAAATTAAAGTATCTTCTGCTTGTGTCGTACCCAAACGATGATAATAAAGCTTTTGATAGTAATTAACATCCTCAAACTTAGTAGATTCATTTGGCTCGTCATAGCGACTGTAGAAAAATCCTCGATTATCTTTTGTCCAAGATGCTCCCGAAAATTTAATCCACTTTAAGCTATCTCTACAATCTTTGCCAGTTTCAATATCTTTTACCTGATACTCTACCCAATCCGAACCTGACTTAGACAAGCCATAAGCAAGCCACTTACCATCATCGCTAATGGATAATCCCGATAATGCTATAGTGCCATCTTCCGATAGCTGATTGGGGTCTAATAGTACTTTTGGCTCGTCCTCTAAAGAATTTAAGACGTATAAGACACTTTGATTCTGCAAACCGTCATTCTTAAAATAAAAATAGCGATCGCCTCGCTTAAAAGGACTCCCATATTTTTCATAGTCCCATAACTGAGTCAAACGCTGCTGAATTTGTTTTTTAGCGGGAATATTTTCCAGATAATGACTGGTAACTTCATTCTCTGCAGCAATCCAAGCCTGCGTTTCTTTTGAATCGGGATTTTCTAACCAACGGTAGGGATCTGCTACTGTTGTGCCGTGATAATTGTCGCTCTGTTGGGAGCGATGAGCGTCAGGATAGCTTAACTTACTAGAAAATCCCACTGTAAATACTCCAAATACTCCACAAAACTCTATATTATAAGATACCGTTATCGAACGTTTCGGCGATGAAAAAGCGTTCTTTAAGCAAATATTAAGCGAGACGGTAAATATTTATTACAGTAATTTTAATTAATTTAAAGCTTAGAGGCTTTAATAAATGACGTTACTAGCTTTTAAGATTATCTTGGTATGTAAGAATTCTTAATAACAATTCTCATTAATTCAGTTTACGCTAACAGACTAGGTGGATTTTTAGATCTTTGTAAGAAATATAGACCAGTTAGTTAATCATAAAAGCAGGAAATTTAGTATGAGCGTTAATTTAGCAACCATGTTGCGTGAAGGGACAAAGAAGTCTCACACCATGGCAGAAAACGTCGGTTTCGTTAAGTGTTTTCTAAAAGGAGTCGTCGAAAAGAAATCTTATCGTAAATTAGTTACAAGTCTTTACTTTGTTTATTCCGCAATGGAAGAGGAAATGGAAAGACTAAAAGATCTTCCAACGGTTGCTCCCATTTATTTTCCCGAACTAAATCGCAAACAAAGTTTGGAAGAAGATTTGCGCTTCTACTATGGTGCTAACTGGCGCCAAGAAGCCAAAAACACTAAAGCGGGAAAAGAATATGTAGCTCGCATCCGCGAAATTGCTCAATCTAATCCAGAGCTACTAGTAGCTCATTGTTACACCCGTTATTTAGGAGATCTTTCTGGAGGACAAATCCTCAAGAAAATTTCTCAAAGAGCAATGAACCTAACCGACGGTGAAGGTACTGCTTTTTATGAGTTTGAGGATATCTCCGACGAAAAAGCTTTTAAAGATAACTATCGTCAAGCAATGAACGATTTGCCTGTCGATGAAGCTACTGCAGAAAGAATTGTTGATGAAGCTAATGATGCTTTCGGCATGAACATGAAATTGTTCCAAGAGCTAGAAGGTAACTTAGTTAAAGCGATCGGCGTAATGTTATTCAATACTTTAACTCGTCGTCGTACTCGTGGCAGCACAGAGTTGGCTACTGCTGAATAATTTACTTTTGCTAAGTTAAGCTCTCAAAAAAACAATAAATAAAAGAACAACCCCGAAAGCTGGGTTGCGGTTCAATTAGAAGATTTACTCTAACTCTATCGCTGTCTGGCTCTTGGGGTTGTCTGTTTATAGATGAATTAAATTTGTATCGATCGCCTTTAGCTTTGAGAAAAATTGTTGCTGTTGTATGTATCTAGGGAGAATGCAGGGGTACGCTCGCTATAGTCTATATCTCTACCAGTAAAAGATTTAGATAGCTGCTCGAAAGATTCGCTTAGGCTACTCTCGTGAATTGGCTTAGTTTGCTCGCCACGGAAGTAAGCTTGTGTGCCGATTACTGCTGCTGCAACCCAACCGATTAAAAATACTGCGATTAATAGAGTAGTCATATTTGACCTCCGTTCTGTAAAGTTTCTTTTCTTGTCTTGTAAACTAATGTAACAAAAACTTGACTGACTTCGCAATGCGATTTTGTTCGGTTCTGCCCATCGATTCCTGGGGTAAACCGAACAAGTGCTATGAATTAAAAGAATCCAGACCAAGTAAATAGCAATCGCTATTTATTTTTAAAGTTCGCCGATCGGTATCTCCGCGTGGGAGATACAACGCCAAAATACTAGTAAAATACATAATAGATATTTACAGAATGTAATATTCTGGATGCAAAATTTTATATTGAATCGACTCTATGAATTTATTAAGTTTGGGAGCAATCGCAACTAGTCTTGTACTCGGATTGATGACAATCCTGTTTATTTTTAGAATTGTACTCTCTTGGTATCCTCAAACCGAACTTACTCGTTTTCCTTTTAATTTGGCAATTGTTCCTACAGAGCCATTTCTTAAGCCATTACGAAAAATAGTATCTCCTATTGGTGGGGTAGACATTACCCCCGTAATCTGGGTGGGAATTTGTACTTTGCTACGAGAAATTTTAGTCGGTCAACAAGGACTGATTACAATGGCTTTGACTCATTAAAAATAACGAACAAAAAAGAAAAGAGCCAAACCTAATAAGCTTGGCTCTTTTCTTTTAGTACCCCCAAGGGAATTTGAATCCCTGTCGCCTCCGTGAAAGGGAGGTGTCCTAGGCCACTAGACGATGGGGGCTTGGATTTGTGGAGTTGATAAACTTAACTCGCAACGTTTTTAAATATATCGAATATTTTTGTTTCTGTCAATACTTTTTCGTAAAAAAGTTTTATGGTTAAGGACAAATCTTTCAATGCGTACCTTCTCGCATCTGCCTGAGACGCTGTTGAGCGATAGGATCGAGGGCATTAAACAAAAAACGACCAGAAGGTTTCTTCTTGGTCTGTTTTTTAGTTTTGCTTTTAGTCTGACGTATCGAATAGTCTACTTCTCTAGCTAGCATTTGAGCAGAACGCCACTCTGCACCATAACCAACTACGGTTAATTGTTGAGCGCGATCGCTAGTAGCCACGATTAAGCGAGTAGATTCCTGCTGATATTTCTTGCGAGAGAACACCGCACAAAATTTTTCGATATAGGTGTCTGCGGTTTCTGCAAAAGCGGTGTAGTGGACTGACAAATCTGAAGTATATTTCTCTACGCTGCGGGGAGTATCTTGATAGTGAGCATCAAAGACTACCTTTGTACGGTATTCCATGGCAGCACTGTAGTTAATCAGACATTCAACTAGTTCTCGACGAGCAACTGATAGCCCATCGCGATCGCGACTTTTTTTCAGGTCGGACCAATCGCCGATGATATTGTAACCATCGACGAGCAGTATCGCCTGGTAGGAGGAGGAAGACATTGCAATTTATTATTGTTAATGAATTAAAATACTATCTTCCTCATAATAGGCAAATTTGTTAATAAAAAGTAAAATAAATAAATTTTCACTTCTTATGTCTGACTTTCATCCCACTGCAAGCCTTTGCTTGAGACTTTGAGGATCTCCTTTGGCAACAACTTGTCCTCCTTCTAGTAGGAAAGCTCCATCACAGTAATCTAACTCTTCTAAACGATGAGTCACCCACAAAGCAGTCAGGTTACGTTCTTTCACTAGATTTTTCACCTGAGCGACCAATTCCAATTGGGTATCGTGGTCTAGCAAAGCAGTAGGCTCGTCAAACATGATTACTTCGCAGTTACGAGCAATTGCCCCGGCGATCGCAATACGTTGTTTTTGTCCTCCACTCAAAGCGTGAATTGGTCGTCTTTCAAAATCTGCCAGATTGACCGCATCTAAAGCAGAGCGGACTCGATCCCTAACCTGCACCAAGGACAAATTTTCATCAACTAAGCCAAAAGCAATATCAGCACCCACAGTCGGCATGACCAACTGGCGATCGGGATTTTGAAATACAAACCCAGTTTTATAGGGCATGACGATCGAACCGCTGTCGGGTATCAATAATCCTGCCAACAATCTCAACAAAGTTGACTTGCCACTACCATTGTTACCCAACAGCATCCAAAATTCTCCTGGAGGCACTTCTAAAGAACAGTTCTTTAGTATTTTGGCTTCAGGCGACCACTCAAAACAAACATTATCCACTCGAATGACTGGAGTCTGGTCTGATGTTGGATCTGTGGGGAGCGAAGGAGACATTATTGATTAGTAGCAGTAGCAGCAAAGAAACCTGGGACTCTACCTTCTGCCATACCACCAGATTTTTTATTGATGCTGATAGCGCAAATTAAATTACCTTTTACCGCTACCTTCTTATCTTCATCTTTGTCACAGGTAAGTTCAATTAAATCGTTACTACCAGAATTCATAGCCTGGGTAATTTGCTGATACAAACTTTCTGCTGCCTCTGCTTCTTTGCGCTGTACCTGAACGGGTAGGGGAATGTCTTGTAAAACTATATCGATGGTGTACATAAAACTCTCATAAAAGTATGGCTGTATTTTAGATTATCTTCGATCTGCACTAAAATTCCCATCTTTATTCGCTCTAGATCGAGCCAAAATATACACAAAATTTAATTTTTTCTTTGGATTTAGCCTAGAATTATCAGCTATTTTCTTTTATTATGTGTAATATAAGTAAA
>CAYXWE010000279.1:3997-5674 GCA_964468145.1 uncultured Pleurocapsa sp. | reverse complement strand
AGTTCTCGACGCGGGGGCCAAAATTCAGCAACCCACCCCTAATCTCTACAATTAAAACTACTCCTGGATTATCCCGGTTGTTAAAACGAGAATGGAATTTAGGCAGAGAGTTTGAATGCGATCGCGAAAAAATCTTTGCCCCGATTTTATCAGCGATCGAGCAACAGCCCTCAGAGGAATTATCCCCCACGGAGATCGTCGATCGCATCAATACAATCCTGGGGCTATTAGATAAAGTTACCTACTACAACATTCTCGCTCCTTTGAGCTTGGCAATACGAAAAGCAGTCCTTAAGGTAGACGAAGCAGAATTAGACAGCAGCCAAATAGCAGAAGTAGCAGCAGTAAGCTCTTTAGCAGAAGTAGCTTCCGATACCCGCAAGCTGTTAGGCACCAAAAAAATTACTTTAGATTCTTGCGCGTCTCTTTTCGCTCATATAGCCGAAAGCCCCGAAGGAGAAAGCATTATGCAGCGATTCAATCTTTGGTTAGAAGAATATGGCTATCTCAGCGAAGTCGCTACCGATATATCTGTTCCTCGTTGGCGAGACAACCCAGGTATCCCGCGACAAATGTTTACGCGATTTTTCTTTGATGCAGATGGAGCAAAAAAAGCCCAGATAGCTCTCGATGAATTCAGTCCATCTATACCTGCAAGGATAGTTCAAAAGAGATTGAACCTCAAAGGTGCAGTCGCCCAGATATACAATAAATTGCTGGCAAATTTACGCTGGAGTTTTTTAGCCTTAGAACAACAGTGGTTAGATGATAATTTAATTCATGATTCTGGCGATATTTTTTTACTTAAGTGGGAAGAAATTACCGCTATAGTAACCAATAATAATAGTCAATCCGCTTCTTACTTGACTAATCTCATCGCCAAGAGAAAACAGCAATGGTCAAAAGAACGAAAATTAACCTCCGTACCCCGATTGGTTTACGGTCAACCAAAAATATCTACCTGGACAACACCCACCGTAGTAGATTCTCGGAGCAAGTTTAAGGGTATTGGTACTAGTGCGGGGCAAATAGAAGGCAAGATTGCTATTATTTCTAGTCTTAATAATGCTAAGGCGATAGATCGCGAAACAATTATTGTCGTTCCCTATACCGATGCAGGTTGGTCGCCTCTTTTAGCCCGTGCGGGGGGCTTAATCTCCGAAGTTGGAGGGCGTTTGTCTCACGGGGCGATTGTCGCGCGAGAATATAATATCCCTGCGGTAATGGATATTGCCAACGCCACTCAATTATTCCAAGACGGACAGAGAGTTAGGATCGACGGCAATACAGGAGTGGTAGAATTAGTGACCAATAATAAATGAGTATGAAATGCCCGTACATTATACATTGAGCATTGAGCATTGAGCATTAAACATTGGGTAGTTCTGCAAAAGTAACGATCTAGAATGAGCGTTGACATTAAAAAAGCTAGATCGATCCCAACTTGCCCAAACTGTTCCTCTAAGGAAACTGTTAAAAACGGTCATATTCATAACGAAAAACAAAAATTTAAATGTAATACCAAATAGAAAAAAGAATACAACAGATATCTTGTAGAGTGGGCAATGCCCACCCTACCTTTCAGCTATTTTTATGTGTCGCAAACATTTATTGATT
Organism: uncultured Pleurocapsa sp.; assembly: GCA_964468145.1. Taxonomy (GTDB): domain Bacteria; phylum Cyanobacteriota; class Cyanobacteriia; order Cyanobacteriales; family Xenococcaceae; genus Waterburya. The sequence goes on along the minus strand of CAYXWE010000279.1, from coordinate 4,057 downwards.
TGGTATAACAACAGTTATCTAGAGAAAAAACTACTCTTTCTTTCGCGATGCTGTTCCATC
>CAYXWE010000279.1:0-3897 GCA_964468145.1 uncultured Pleurocapsa sp. | reverse complement strand
TAACAACAGTTATCTAGAGAAAAAACTACTCTTTCTTTCGCGATGCTGTTCCATCAATTCAGCTACTTCGGCTCGTTGTTCGGTAGTTAATACTTCTCGTATTTGCAGCATAGTTTCCAATCGATTATCGCTCAATTGCTGACGTAAACCTTGTCCTTGCTGATATTGCGCACGAATTTGCTCGGCATCTTCATCGCTAGCAAGCAAGTTTGGCATTTGCTCCCGTTGAGCTTTCATTTGTTGGCGCAGATTTTGAGCTGTAGCCTCAGATTCTTCTCGAATTGCGTCAATTTGCTGCGATTGTTCGGGAGTCAAATCCAACTGCTGCAAGAGTCTTTCCATTTTTTGAGCGCGATCGCCTTTTCTTCCGTGCTTGATTCCTTGTGCTAAACGTCCCATATTATTTTGCTCCTGAATGTTGGCAGTTTCCCAATTAGATTGAGCAGCATAACTGCCCAAAGGTAAAATCATTAATGTTCCTGTTACGACTGCAAAGGTTTTCCAGTTAATCATTTAAAGTTGCCTCAACTACTACGAATTAATTACTTCAATCTTAAAAAAACCGAGTCGGCAACCACCTCGATCTAAACTCCCAAGTTTTTTTGGTACTTTAGGACTATTGCCAAAACTGATACCGATCGAGATAAATAAATATTGAGCTTTTTTCCCACAAACCATGGCAAATACCTGGCAGAAACATCCTTTTCGACTACTGTTATATTTGGAGTGGATCCTACTGGCAATTGCTTTACTAGGGGCATTTAGCGGAGCGATTCCTCATCGTCGTCCCCCGCATCATTGGGGATCTCAGCCAGGTTGGTCTATCTTACTAGGAATCTTCTGTATTACGGTTTTGGGCGCGATGGGTTGGAAACTGCCTCAAAAACCCAAGTGGATACAGCCAGTCTATATTACTAGCGGATTTATTCTAAGTTGGTTGGCAACCTTGTCGATCGCCAGCGGAGAAAGAATTTTAGCAGTTTTACTTTTAATAGTGACAATTCGCGCCTGTTTATTGTTTGGGTGGAATGGCAGAATTGCTACCGCTGGATTGGCTTATGTTTCTTTTTTGGTAGTGCAAATAATGTCTTGGATGAGGATTGCTGTTTTTGGTATTCCTTTGGGTAGACCATTACCCCCTGGTTTACGACGTTTGCCTCCAGAAGAATTAAACAGAATCTTGTTTAGACTAGCTTTTAATTCTGGATTGTTGTTTGCTTTTGTGCTGGCGTTTGTATTGTTGTTGGTAGGTGCAGTTTTGGCAGAACACGAAAGTAGATCTCAGTTGGTTAAAGCTCATCGTCGTTTGCGGGAGTATGCCATGCAAATCGAAAATCAAGCAACCATAGAGGAAAGAAATCGCATCGCCAGGGAAATACATGATTCTGTTGGTCATTATTTAACCGCCCAAAGTATCCAGCTAGAAAATACCGCCGTGTTTCTAGACCGCGATCGCCTCAAAGCTAGTCAACATCTAGCCAAAGCCAAACAGTTAGGCAAAGATGCCCTAGCAAATATTCGAGCTTCGATCGCTACCCTAAGAAGCAGTCCGATCCAAGAGAGATCGTTTACTCTAACTTTAAAAGAGTCGATCGCAGAATTTGAATCTAATACCAGTATTGCGATCGTCTCTGAGATTAATCTCATTTCTCAGTTATCTAATGAAGTCAATACCGCCTTGTATCGTATCGTCCAAGAAGCACTGACCAATATTACCAAGCACTCTCAGGCAACCAGAGTGAATCTATCTTTAATAGAAATAGAATCTAAAATTTTATTAACCATCCAAGACAATGGCTGTGGCTTCGAGATCGGTAACAACACTACTGGTTTTGGTTTACAGGGAATGAAAGAGCGTACCGCTGCCTTAGGAGGTACATTTAAAATCGACAGCATACCTGCTCAAGGTTGCCAGATAAATGTCGTAATTCCTCTATTTCAACCCAATTATTAATCATTTATTACTCATTACTTATCAAAACCATGATCCGCCTGTTGTTAGTAGACGACCAAAGTATTGTCAGGGAAGGTTTATCGAGTCTCTTGCAGACTCAACAAGATCTCGAAATTGTGGGAGAAGCCGAAAATGGTCAGGTGGCAGTAGAACAGGCGATCGCCCTTCAACCCGATGTCATCCTCATGGATATCCGTATGCCCGTTATGGATGGAGTGGCTGCCATCAAAATCTTAAAACAGCAGGCACCAGGCATCAAAATCTTGGTTCTAACTACTTTTGATGACGATCGATATGTGACCCAAGCGATCGCCCACGGCGCACGAGGGTATTTACTCAAAGACACTCCCTCAGTCGAACTAGCTCAGGCAATTCGTGCGGTCAATAAAGGTTATAGCCAAATGGGACCAGGAATATTAGCCAAAGCCATAAATCACGAGCCTGGCTCTCAAGCCTTACCTCCAGAATTGCAGCAGTTAACCGTCAGGGAGAAAGAAGTACTCCAGTTGATTGCTACAGGACACAATAACCAAGAAATTGCCACCAAGCTATACATCAGCGAGCGAACGGTAAAAAACCACGTCAATAGCATTCTGCGCTCTTTAAATCTACGCGATCGCACTCAAGCTGCTATTTTTGCTCATCAGTATTGGTATTGTCGCGATCGCAGTCAATTATCTCACGATTAAGTTGCCTGTTGTTAATTGGTAGTTGTTAATATTGTTGCCAAGCTATCTTTGGTCTTGCATCTGGTGTAAGAGTTCCAGGTAGTCAAATCCGAGGCGGGAAAACGGGAAATAGCCGCTCGTGCTGCATCACTCAAACCCATTTGAATAATGAAAAATGATGAACGATCGACGATCGATGAAATGCGCGCAGAAATCATTCGGTTAGTGGATGCGATCGCCACTTGTTGACAAAGAACGAAGAACAAAGCGGTGCGACCCCGCGCGCGTTTCACGCGCCCCAGAACGCGCACCAAGACAGGACAAAAAACCATCTTTGGATTGTCAAAATCATTCATGCCCATAGGTCTACTGCTTCAAACTGTGGTAGTTAGTTCTTGGTCTGCATTTTCCTTGCTGGCATTTTCCTTAGTTGTTTCTACTTCGCTAGTAGTGGTTTTGGAAAGGGATTTTTTACGCAGTTTTCGATTAATACTAGGAACATAAAACATTACTGCAATCCCCAAAATAACTAAAGCCGAACCGATCCAGGTTAAGGCTGTTACCCAAGCGGGTTCGCGTTTTACTTGCAAAGTAGATTGCTGTAAATCTCCAGGATTCCAAGAGGCTTGGGCAATTTTCCAGCCTTTATACCAAGTGGGGTGGTTCATCCAGACTTTGCGCTGTTCGGTATTATTATTACTAGGATCTTCAATGCGAATTTGACTCGTCCACATGGCTACCGACTGCGAGCCTTCGTTTCGCTCGACGATAAAGTCTTCTAGCTTAATTCCAAAGGGTATTTGAAACAATTTAGGACTAAAAGCAGCATAGATGCGATCGCTTCGATCTTGAATCGAGCTTGCTTCTCCCCAAGGTAGCCAGGTTTCTTGTCCAGAAAGAGTTTTCACTAGTAATGCGGGCGCACCTTGTCCCTGTTTATCAGTAGTGGCAACAATTTTTCTCTGTATTTGAGTATGGGGTAAAAATTCTTCAAGAGTAATTTTAAAATCAGCCCATCCAGGAGTTACTGTTTGTCCTGGTTGAAGAGTTCCCGATTTGAATTGACTGGAAGATTTGGCAGCGTAATAAAGCTTGTTGTCTTCTGTGGTAATTACTTTAAAGTAGTCTCTCACCTCTGGAGGTTGTACTTGATAGCTCAAGTTGATATTTTCAGTGGCTTCCCCCGAAATAAGAGTTTTTACAGGAGGAAAATCACCTTTAGCAAATACATACCATCGTTCTTTTCCAATTTTAGAAGCCACTTCTAAGGCGATC
>CAYXWE010000278.1:0-5690 GCA_964468145.1 uncultured Pleurocapsa sp. | reverse complement strand
CAAGTAGCTTTCGGTGGCGGTGCATTTTCCAACACTAGTAACTTCAACAGCAACAACCAAAACAACAGCGTCAACATTTCTCAGTAAGACAAAAAGGTAATGTGTTCTCGCACTGCCTTTCTAATCCAGCATTTTAAGCTTGACGCTTCAATAGAGAGGCTTCAAGCTTATTTTCGATGAAACATCGCGAAGATTTTATAGTCATTTCAAATAAGAACCTTGAATGGCGCATCCCCATTTTATGGCGTTTATGAAATATTAATGGATTGAAACTAAAGCTTATACTTGTTGGAAAAATCTGACTCAGTATATCGAACACATTTTACGCTTTTTTGGCGATCGCCCCCTTCAAAAGTAGCGTAGAACGCCAAGTAGCGTAGAACGCAATTTTACCTCTCGTTAAAACGATCGTGATTGAAATAAATAAACAAACGCGAAGCACTTATTTCTTGAAAGAGCTGCTATTATTCGATCGTAAGCAGTAACGATAAAATGATTGTCTACGAAAGCAAACTAGAAGGAACACAAAATCAGTACGAACGGCTCGACAAAGCTATTGGTACTGGTCGTTTTGTGAGAAATTCTATTATTCGAGCTTGGATAGATAATCAAATTAAAAGTCGCAATGATGCTTATAAATACTGCAAAGTTTTAGCTGACAATCTCGAATTTCGCGATCGCATTTTACATCAGACTTTTGCAAGAGGTCTGTCTCAGGTTATTCTTGTAAATCAAAATGACAATGTTGCCGAGATCGCTAAAAACGCTCATGAATTCTCCGCTTCCGCTCTTTTGTAGTGACTACCTGTTTTTTTGTCCCGTACAGAGATCTTTAATATGTCTTTAGCTCTACCGAGCGTTAATCAAGCTAGAGACAGATACAAAAAAAGACCCACATCGATAATTTATTAGTAATTTAATTTATTTTCTGGAGTGGCATGGTGCTGGTTGCTTCTTCAACAGGCAGCTACTCCTTTGTAATTAAAAATTTACGATAATTTATTTAAAAAAATTTTATGTGGGCAACAATTGAATCGATTCTCTGGTGGCTGCTAATTATTGCACTTGTAATTAGTTCGATCGCATTTATTGGCTTTTATCTACGGGGAGCATTCCGCGAGCCAATTCTTTACAAGGTCAAAAATGCGCCTCATCCCGATGAACCACAATATCCCTATACCCTTGCTAGCATTACCAATTCATTTGTTACTTCTGGTACAGTTACTGACTTTTGGAATGAACCCGCGCAAATTCAACAAGCAAGATTAGAGGCGATTAGTAAGGCAAAACACACTATAAATTTTGAAACCTTTTTTATGACTCCTGGCAAAAGAGCAGATGATTTTGCTGCAGCATTAGCAGAAAGGGCTGCAGCGGGAGTAAAAGTAAGGTTAGTAGTAGATGATTACGGTACTAAAGATATCTCCGATAAGTATTGGGCGCGTTTGCGAAGTGCTGGCATCAAGGTGGCTTTTTTTAATTCCTTTAATTGGAAAGCTCCGTTAGATTATGCTGGTCGTACGCACCGTAAATTATTATTGATCGATGGCAAATTTGGTTTGGTTGGTGGAGCAGGTATTTCCGATCTCTGGGATGGTGTAGAGAAAAAAGACGATACTCAACCCTGGTTAGATGTAGAGATGCGAATTGAAGGCAAAATTGTCGGTATTTTAGAAGGAGTATTCTCCCAGCATTGGAATTTTGGCAACGCTACTGCAGATTTATCTAGCGAAAGATTTAAAATTTTAAAAACAGATCGAGAGGAAAGCGAACCAGAAAAAGATAGCGATTTGATGCTAGCTATTCCAGGAGCCAATCCGCGAATTCAATTTTCACCAATTAAAGCGTTTAAATATAATAATCTCATTTGTGCGAGAAAAAGAATTTGGTTGGCTAGTCCCTATTTTCTGCCCGATGATAATTCAATCGATTTGTTAGTAGCAGCCAAGCAAGCTGGTGTAGATGTTCGTATTCTAACTACTAGCGAGCGCAGCGATAAAAAGCCTGTATATTATGCTTCTTACGAACACTATGGCAAACTACTAAAAGGCGGTGTAGAAGTGTATGAGTTCCAACCGAGCATGACCCATGCCAAGCTACTTTTGATTGACGATCTGTGGGCAACCACAGGTAGTGCGAATTTCGATCCTCGCAGCTTTTGTCACAATGAGGAGCTAGATATATGTAGCGCACAGCCAAAGCTAATTGAAGGAATTAAAGCTACTTTTGAAACAGGCTTCGCTCAGAGCAAACGAATTAGCTACAAAGAATGGAAACAACGTTCTTTAATCAAACATCGAATTGTGGGCAATATAGTTAACTTTTTTCAATGGCAACTGTAGAGTCAAAATGTTGAAATTGCATTGCCATAATAAGTAGTCCCGCTTAATTAAACATCAATTGACTGTCTGATTTTAATTTTAAATTGACCGCGCTCTATTTTACGTTTTTTCAAGTAGAACTACTTAACATTCAAGGTAGATATTCAACCACTTTTTGTAGCAATTCATCAGCATCCACCGTCTTTTTGAGAAAATCTGAAGAACCGACCATTTTTGCTCGAATGCGATCTAAGATTCCGCTATTACTTGTCAAAAAGATAATTGGGGTATCGGCAAATTCTGGATAAGTTCGCAATTGGGCGCAAAGATCGTAACCGCTAACGCTGGGCATTACTACATCTAAAAATATTAGATCTGGTTTGCGAGCAATCAATGTAGATACTGCCTTGGAAGGATCGTTAACTGCTACAAAACGATATCCAGCAATGCTAATAATCTGTTCCAACATCTGCGAAATCATCAGACTGTCATCGACGCAGGCAATTAAAGGACTGTCTTGATTATTAAAATTACTCCGATCGCTACTCAGCAATTCTAATAGATCGGGAATTTCAACTAAGCCAAAAATTCCCGACTGAATATAGGGCAATAAAGAACAAAGCACCTGAAGTGTGGAGGTTTTAAGCTGTACTGATAAATCTCTCAAAGTTCTATTGCCATTTAATAGCTTACAAAGACTTTGATAAGCTGAAATAGAAGTTTTTTCTTGTAGTTCTTTGGGTTGTAGAATTATAGGGGCTAGGTCGGGAGATCTGTCTGCTACTCCTGCCTTTTGCCAACTTTGCCATGCTTGGTGACTCGATTTAATTGGTTCTGATGGCTCAATTGGTTTAATATTGGGAGGAATTATATTATGTCGATCGAGACGACAGACTACCTGCCTAGCTTGGGTCAGATCGAAGAAAATTTCTTCTAGAGCAAACAAAACAGCGTTTCTTCCTTGTTGAGGAGTAATTACCTGCTGTTGTACCCAACCAGATAGCTGTTCGTATTCCCAAATATTATCGTTAAGCTCGACATCCCTCTGAGTCAATTCTTCCTGTAAGCTAGATAGTTGAAAGGGTATTTGAGGTAAATTAGTAATTAGATTTCTCTGCCAACGACGAATGGGGTGAATTCCTCCCGTAGCATAAACTAACTCGCCCGAATAAAGATAGATATTCCATTCATGTCCTTTGAGAGGATCGCTCAAAACTAATTTACCGCTCATCAGAGATGATTGTAATGAGGTAAATAGTTTTAGCTGTTTGGAAGCTGTAAATTCTCTAATAATTAGATTGTCAGAAGTTTTATTGGCACTCATTGATTTATGCCCCTCGATTGCAGAAGATTAATAATTTGCGCGTTAGCTTGGGGAAACTGATATTGATTCATTTGCAATGGCTCTACCCAGCGAATTTCTTCACATTCGATTGGTTTTGGTTGTCCACTTATATACTCGCAGTCATGGACATAGAGCGTTACCCTAAAAGTTTTATAGTCGTGGGTAATAGTTGTCAAGCGATCGCCTACTGATATGGCTATATCCAATTCTTCTTTTATTTCTCTTAGGATACATTCTGCTATAGTTTCTCCTGGTTCGACTTTTCCGCCAGGAAATTCCCACAGTCCGCCCATTTCTCCTCCTTTTTTTCTACGATCTATTAAGATTTTTCCTACTTGATTGGTAATTACTGCTACTCCAATTTGCTTGTGGCCTAAAGAAGAAGATTTTTCCGACATAAAAGTGATTTTATAAAATATGCAATTAAAATATAATGAAATTTTGATTTTTAATTTTGAAAACTAGGGCGTATCTAAAGTACATTTTAACGCCAAAGCAAAGCAACCTCTATATTATGTCGATAAAGGTTGCTCGATAATAGTAATTTAATTTACAGTTAGAGTCTTAGCTATCTATTCAGCTATCTGTTTGAGTAGATAAGAGAGATTCGGTTAGGGTCATTCTCTGTTCTGCATTGCGCAAAAAATATCCACTCATCATCGCTGAGGCTAATAAACGACCAAGACTCTCTCGGCTGGTAGTAATAGACACATCAAAGTTTTCTGAAGGTATGTTTCCTAGCAATCCGCTAACGTTGTGCTCGATAATTTGAAAAACTTCTTGGGATTCTGGTTGGGAGAGTTGAGTTACTGTATCTGGACTTAAAGACTGGACATATTGCCACAGGTCATTAATTTGTTCGTTTTGCTTAAAAGTATTCTGCGGGCTACTTTCGCTTTTCACTCTTTTCCTCCCTAATATACAGGATTGTCATTGATTGCATACATTTAGTCGCGAGAAATACGATTAGCCTGCAGGTACGCTTGGCGATCGCAACTAAAATCTATAATCTATATTCAATTTAACCATTTTATTTTTATATCTGTAACCGTATAACCGAACTACCTCCTATAGAGTTTTCCGATCTTGATTCTTACTCGGACTAACTAGCTAAGTACTCGCGAATCGCTGTTTTGCGCTTCCGTAGTTTGGATAGTGCTTCTCTTTCTATTTGTCTGACTCTTTCTCGGCTGATACTCAGGCATTCGCCAATTTTAGCTAGAGTCATGGGCTTGCCATCGCTCAAGCCAAACCGCAAAGAGATGACCTCTCTCTGTTGAGGAGTTAGATCCGCCATCAGTTTTTCGAGATCTCTTTTTAAGGAAGACGAGGTAGCATAATCTTCAGGTGACTGTCCTGTGTCTTCTAGCATATCCCCTAGTTCGGTATCATTGTTGTCGCCAACTCTGACATCTAAAGAAATCGGCTGACGAGATTTTTCTAGATAGTCTCTTACCTGTTTAGTAGTAAGGTCTAGTTCCAGAGCTAGTTCGGCAATAGTTGCCGTTCTCCCTTTTTTTTGCGCTAGTTGCCTTTGAGCCTTTTTAATTTTATTCAGCTTTTCGGTAATGTGAATGGGCAGGCGAATTGTACGACCTTTTTCGGCGATCGCCCTAGTGATTGCCTGACGAATCCACCAGTAAGCATAAGTACTAAAGCGATATCCTTTGGTGGGATCGAATTTTTCTACTCCCCGCTGCATCCCAATTGTGCCTTCTTGGATTAAATCCAAAAGGTCTAAATTACGTTTTAGATATTTCTTGGCTACCGATACCACCAGACGCAGGTTTGCTTCCACCATTTTGCGTTTGGCCGAATCTCCTGCTTCCATCGCAGCTAAAATTTGCTTGGGAGTACTTTTAGCTTCTTTTGCCCACTGCTCTAAAGTAGGTTCTACTCCCAGTTTCTGGGCTAATTCTGTTTTTATTTTATTTAAGGCGATCGCTTTTTGAACTCTCTTGGAGTAAAGAATTTCTTCCTCATGGGTTAGTAGAGGAACGCGACCTATTTCTTTTAGATAGCTT
>CAYXWE010000277.1:0-5708 GCA_964468145.1 uncultured Pleurocapsa sp. | reverse complement strand
AACGCTCGTAAATTCCGTAAGCAAACTAGCCGTTATGGAAATCGTGGCAGAAGAAACTACAACAATACTGAGAAGAAACAGGAAACAACAGAGGAAAACAACAATAATTCTTCTGAGTCTACTTCTTCTACAGCAAGTAACAACAATTAAGAGACTAACTTATATGGTCTGATTAGCTCTTTGGAGAAGTATTTAAAAATCGCTTCTCTTGAGAGCTATTTTTTAGGAAAATTAATAATTAGTCATTAGTAATTATTAACTACTAAAAGCAACTTTTTCTAATAACTTGAGGGGGGTTAATTCTTTGAGCAATTCTAAAGAATCTCGATCGCGGACAAATAAAGAACCAGCAAAACCCAAAGAATTGATAGGGATATCTGCAAAAGAATGTTGCGATCGCGGTACAATCATCATCCAATTGCGGGTAGCCAAGAAATTATACGCTCCTGGTTGTTGGGTTTGGGAGTTGGTTTCTAAGCGGAGTTTACTTAATAAAGTTTTATATTGCTCCGACATAATTTTGGCTGCTGAAGTAGGATCTAGTTCGGGTGCTAGATCCAAACGAGCAACTCCATGAAGAAAGGGAAAACTAGCAATTGTCCCCCAAGAATCTTGAAAAGAAATATCGGCGATCGCTTTTTCGATGGGAAGATGCACCACATCCGCCATAAAAGGTAAGGGAATTAGCTGAAGATGTTTGTGTCGTTGAGAAGCACCAGCAATTTCACCTCCATTAAAAAAAGCCAACCCGTCTATTTCTTGCAAACACGACCATAAAGCAGCAAAATCTCGCAGGTTTAATAAATCTGTTTGTTCTTCAAAAGCACGGGTAACAATCAAAAGATGATTGTCTACTACATTAAATTTATTGAGCAAACAAAGATGACTTTCAGAAATATTTCCTACAAATAGATCTGGTTCGTAAGGTAAAAAAGGATCGATTTTTTTACCCGTTTCTTTTTCCTTTTTGCTTTGCTGTTGGGCTGCCTTTTCTTTCCGTGCCAAATTCGATAAAGTACGAACTACAAAGGAAATGTCTTGTTGTTGAATCAACTGATATTCAGTTTCAATCGACTTGAGCGCGCCACACTCGCGGGCAAATTCAGTCTTTTGTTGGGTTTTTGACCATAATGTACCAGGCTTGAGAAAAGAACTGGCGGGGGGATTGGTTGCTGATTCTGACATAGTTCCCTAATTGCGATTGACGACACGCCCTAATTATCCACTGTCGATTATGAATTGTTTAATACTGCTTGACAATCTTTAGTAATTTGTTGTTTCAATGCTTCTATCGAATCAAATTTCTGTTCGGGACGCAAAAATTCTAGTAAATCTACCTTTAAAGTCTTGCCATAGAGATCCCCCGACCAATCAAGCAAATGAACTTCAATGCTAGGAGCTTCTCCTGCTACTGTGGGGCGACAACCCACATTCATTACTCCTTTGACTGTAGTATTTTCCCAGAAAACATTTACCGCATACACTCCATATCGGGGTAAAAACTTTTCGGGGGGTAGCTCTAGATTGGCGGTGGGAAAGCCAATAGTTCTGCCCAATTGCTGCCCTGTAACTACTGTTCCTCGAAGGCTATAGGGTCTACCCAACATCGAGTTGGCAATCTTTATCTCGCCATTTTGTAATGCTTGGCGAATCAACGAACTACTAACGCGGACGGTTTGGCGATCGCGATTCTGACATTGGTGCAGGGGATTTAGGTATACTTCGATGGCAAAATCTGCAGCAATCTTCTTAAGACTTTCTCCCGTACCCTCTCTACCCTTGCCAAAGCGAAAATCTGCACCAACGCTAATAACTTTTGCCTGTAGCTGCTTGACAATGATTTTTTCGACAAACTCTTGAGGACTCAAAGAAGCCAACTGGCGGTCAAAATTCAAGAGGATTAGCTGCTTTATTCCCCGCAGGGATAACTCCTCTGCTTTCTCGGCAATGGGAGTCAAAAGCGGTCGTCTTTCCCCCGAAAAAAACTCGCGGGGATGGGGAGTAAAGCTAACTACAGCAGGGTGCAAGTAAGGTTGTCCTAGGGGTTGAGTAAGATCGATAATTGGTTGCAGCACTACCCGATGCCCTTGATGAATGCCATCAAAATTACCAAGAGCGATCGCTGTGGGGGTTCGTATTTGTTCGGGAGAAGCAGCTATTAACACGCTTTACATTTTTACATACTTCGTAGGAATGAATCAAAAAAAAACCCCCAGGTACCAAACTGGGGGGCAAACATGAACAGATAATATCTGTTGCATAGCTCTATCTCTTCTCTAATATGCCCCATATTTTGAGCAAAGATGTCGATCTCGATCGCAATTAATCTTTGATTTCGATCGCTGCTTCTTTTGGATTATGAAGGAATTATTAAGCAATACATCAAACAATTGCTTTTTTTATGAAGAGCAGAGGGAGATAAAATTATGCAAACTTTAATTGATAATAACTCAATCCGAACGAACTTTTCTGTAGAAGCAGAATGGTCGCAAGGATTTACTGGTAGATTAGAGATTTTCAATCCTGGGGAACTAGTTGAGGATTGGACAATAGAATTTGAATCTGCATTTGAAATTCAATCGGGAGAAATTTGGGGCGCAGAAATTGTTAGCTACGACTCAGAAAGTTACATTCTCAAGCCAGTAGATTACAACGAAACTATATCCAGCCAAGAAGATATTTCGATTTATTTCAACGCCAACAAAGTTAATGGCGAAATTATCAGTCCTACCAATGCTGTTTTTAACAACGATGCCAGCTTTACAGTGGAGTCAACAGAAGCAACATTAGAACTTACTAGTGAAGCAGATCTAGATAATATTTCTGAAGATATAGAAGAACCCGCGATCGAATCAGAAACAACTACCGAAGCATTAGAAGATATTGAAGTTGCAGATACCTCTGTTTTTACTAGCGAGGCTAATACCGAAATAGCAGAATCAGATCTAGCAGCAGATATCGATTTTACTTTAGTCAAAGACTGGGGTAGTGGCTACGAAGGCAAAATATCTATTACCAATAACACTGGCGGTAATATTGATAGCTGGAGTCTAGAATTTGATTTCCCCAATCCCATCAATAATATTTGGGATGCAAAAATTGAAGAAAACCAGGACGGAAATTATGTCATTACCCATACAGACTGGAATCGAGAAATTGCAGCAGGAGAAACCCTAACCTTTGGCTTTACGGGAGACAATTCCGTAACTGTCGAACCGCAGAATTTCGACCTAGATGGTTCGGTATTCAATAGCGCGAGTAGATCTGATAGTATTTACACTTTCTCCAATCCCGATTTAGAACCAGAACTCGAACTCAACCAAAAATACCAAGGAAGAGCCACATTTTATGATGCTGCCAATCCTGCAGGGGGTTTGGGTGCTTCTGGTTTAGATGTACCCGTACAGAGCGAACTGCACAAAATCGTTGCCATCAATAACGTACAGTGGAATGGCTCAGAAGCCAGTGGAGCTTTTTTTGAAGTATCTGGTCCCAAACAAAGAGACGGTGCAGCACCGATCGTAGTCCAGGTTGTAGACTATCTCTACGAAAGAGCAGATGGATTCGATATGAGTGCAGAAGCCTTCGAGAAAGTAGCCAATCCCGTTGATGGAGTCGTTAATATTGAATACACTTTAGTAGGCCCTGCAGATGACTATGTAACTGCCTATGGTTACAGTATCGGTCAAGGTATTGTAGTCGAAGGCATTGCCGAAACCAATCCTTACTACGCAGCGGTGAGATTAAATAACCATCGCTATCCTATTGAAAGCGTCGATCTGATTACCGATAGTGGCACTGTAGAACTAGAGCGAGAATCAGACAATCGTTTCGTGCTTGAAGGTAACTATCCTCTTAATGGCGCACAAGACTTACTAGTTACAGATATCTTTGGTCAACAGGTAACTCTAGATGATGTCAATATTACCAACGGTTCGAGTGCAGATACCATCACAGGAGAACAGTTTGAACTAATTTAAGTAGCTCCACTTTATTAATTGTCAATCGATCTTCCAGCCCAATTTTGTTGGCTGCTGATAAATCTTCTTGAGGGTATTAATATCCCTATCAGAAATAGGTAGAGGATTCTTTACTTGAGAAAAATATAGTGCGTCTTCCATTTGGGGGCTATGTCCCCAAATACCTAAGGCATGACCTAATTCGTGACGAATTGTAGCCAACAAAGATACTCCAGTAAAATTCGGACTGATGTGTACCGTCATTTTGTGAGCAACCATAACGGGATTTTTTTGGAGATAAAATTTATAATTAGTTTCTGCGGTGACTGCTCTGGGAATATCAAATAGCCCCGTATTGGGGTTTCTTTTTATCTCTCTTTTTGGTTGCGATCGCCATACTGTTATATTTGCTGTTTCTGCCTCAGATACTATCTTTAGGGGCAAATATCGATTCCATTGAGCGATCGCTTGTTTTACTCTCTCTACCCACTGCCCAAATCGTTTATCTTCAGCGGAGTCGGTAAAGCTAACAGGTTGTTCGATGTATACCGTAATGGGAAATTGCGACCAAACTAAATAGCCCAGGGGTGTTGATTCGACTTGACTAAAATAATCCCCACTATTGTTGTTATCCTTCCAGTTATGTAGAGACTCTGGCAAAGAATGAATCTTGGAAGGGAATGAAGCAGTAGCAGATTGAGATAAAGCGAGGGTGTGGTTAGAAAAAATAGTCAAAAAAATAGCGATCGCCAGAGCTACAAATTTTTGCCATTGCGATCGCTGTTTATTCATAAATATTGAATTTGTTTTTTGTTTTTATTTATCCTAACCAACCAGCACTAAGAACAATAGTCAAAGTAATAAAGCCAATTCCCAAACCCCAGGTGATACGGTTGAGAGCATTTTCTGCACTCTTGGTGCTAGTGAACATTTGCGACTGTCCCCCAATACCCCCCAGTCCATCACCCTTGGGACTGTGTAGCAAAATAAATACAATTGATAAAAAGGCACATAAAGCCCAAACGATTTGAATTACTTGATTGACATTCATTACAGAAATCTAATTTAGGTTTTTATTTTAAATCTAAGATCGATCCTTATTATATGCTTTTGATGCCTCTTCGCACACCAAAGAACCCACAGCAGGTAATGTTTAATTTCAATCAATTGAGAGAACCAAGAATAATTAAATGTTTTCTAATTGGCTTTATTTTGCTCTTTCTCCAAACATTTAATAATACACTCTGTTTTGCGCTTCTGTTTTCTCAATCCATAAATCCTGGTGCAGAAAGAAGTGATTATTGAAATGAAATCTTGCATTAAATCTTCTTTCTCTTCCCGTGCTTGGTTAATTACTTCTACATCTTTTCCTTGTGAATTTAGTAGAACTTTAATGTAATTAAAACCTATGCGAGTAAGTCTATCTTCATGTTCGCAGACAATTAGATTGTAATCATCTCGCTCAAAAACCTCGATTAGCTTTTTTCGAGAATCATTTACACCGCTACCTACCTCTTTGACTATTCCTACTATTCTGTAGCCACGAGCAATGCAATATTGTTCTACTCTTAATGCTTGAGATTCTAAGTTTGATTTATTTTCTGCACTGCTGACTCTGGCATAAACAATTGCTCCTTCTACAGGAGTATTCGGGTCAATCAAAATTGTTCCAGTAGATAACTGACGACCTTTTAGTTCGCCTCGTTTCCACATTCTATGAGCAGTGCGATAACTTATTCCCTGCTGTTT
>CAYXWE010000276.1:0-5724 GCA_964468145.1 uncultured Pleurocapsa sp. | reverse complement strand
GAGAAGGCTTAATATCCTCATCTATCTCAATCGCGACTGGGATACTAGCTGGGGCGGAGAACTAGCGTTAGGAAATCCTGGCGATTCTCAAGACCAAATTAGCTATCCTCCGTTGTTTAATCGCACGATTATTTTCCCGACTACAGCCAAAACCTTTCACGGCGTACCCAAACTTTTGTCTTGTCCATTAGATCGCAGTCGCCAACTGCTGTCTATTTATTATTGGACTCCTATACCTATGCCTTTGTGGTCAAAAGCAGGAACTCCTTTGTTGTGGGCATCGAATCAAAAGAAAAACTTGAAAAACTTACTGCGTAAATCTTAGAGTTTTCTACTCTGTCAATAAACTAGAACTTACGCATTAACAAAATTCTGTCAATGCGTAAGTCCTAAATCTATTATTTACAACTCCTAGAAGCGCGATCGATCGCTTTAGAACTCGCGGAAGTGTTCGGAGGATAGATCTTCGGGATTAACGTTTAATACTACCGCTACTTTTTCGCCTTGGTAGCTAATATAACTATTAACCTCACCAGTAATTTCAATCGTATCGTAGGTCATACCATCAGCCAGACCAATTTTGTCTTCTCCAAGTTCAAACTCTTGAATCCAGTCCTGTCCTGGGACATCCTCTAAGTAGAACAAGTCATTACCGACACCACCAAAGAGGATATCAGTACCGTGATTGCCGATCAGAACGTCATCGCCTTCACCACCATCAAGGCGATCGAAGTTTTGACCTCCATTTAGAGTATCGTTGCCATCGCCACCATCGAGATTGTCGTTACCCAATCCGCCCCGTAGCTTATCGTCCCCACCATAGCCTTCAATAGTGTCATAACCAGCAGCACCAATTATAGTGTCGTTACCCAATCCACCTTTGAGGTTGTCATCTTCTGCTGTACCTTCGTTGAGTAAAGAAAAAGCATTATCTTGGATTGTGGTGGTGTCCGTGTTGAGTTTAATAATGTCAGCTAAAGTAGTGTCGTTAATTTCTGCAATTTCTTCGGGAGTAAAAATGTTTTCGTAGTAAAAGCGATCGCCTTCTCTGAGGGCAACAAACTGCTCGCCAATAATAGTTTGGAAAGTTTCGCCTACTGCCGAACCCATGAGATGGTCTTCTGCTAATAAACCAACGTATAAGTCTACATCATCTACATCATCGTATAGGGATTCGAGTTGGGTTTGAATTTCCTCATCGCTAGTAATTTCAGCGAAGGTAGTGACTTTATCCAAGCCAAAAGATTCTCTAACGGTATTGTAATCGCTAACGCCGTTTACTCTTCCCCGTTCGATATTGATCGAGAATAAGTCTCTGCCAATATCTTGAGGGCCAAATTTGAACAGCAGGTTGCGCAAATCGTCAATAAGTTTGAGATCGACATTTTGACTGAGGGAAGAACTAATACCACGTAAAATAGGATCGATTCCACTTTCTTGGACAACTCCTGTAGAACGGAAAAATACTTCTGCTAGAGTTAAATTACCTTGGGCGATTTCATTCCCTTCGGAGTCCAAACGCAGAATTTCGGAACTAATTTGGGTATGACCGACGCGGAAAGCAGCAGAACTAAAGCTGCGATCTATATTGGGGTTAATGGTAGAGTCATAACCACCATACTCAGGTAGAGCATCAGTACCTAAAAGTGAAGGAAGATATTCGTTGTAGACGATGGATTGGTATTGAGCAATATTGATCTGACGAGCGCGATTATATAATTGGTCATCTTCCCAGTCGGGATGAGCAGCAGCAAGCCCCCCTGCAATGCGATTGTGTTCTCTAACAAACAAAGTGTGCATCGATACTAGTACAGAGTTTTCGTTGGCTCGCACGTCCCCTGCTACAAATAAATGATGAGGTTGCTGGCGAGAGGGATTGGCATTACTAATATGTTCGTCACCAAAAGGTAATAAATCTCCTTCGCTAACTTTTAAAAGACCCCCTTCAAATTTTCTTAAGTAGTCGTTACGCTCTAAGTCCGAACCATAAATATTAGAACCATCTAACCAAGCAGTAATGTGATTCTCGATTTGCGCGGGATTATTAATGTCAGTACCAGTTCCTTCACTAATAGCAGTACTGTCTAAAGGAATGATTACCGCCCCCGTACCTGCTGGATCTAAGTCGGGATCTGCTAAAGGTACATTGATAATTACTGGTGCATCGTGGTTTTCAGGGGTAAGAACGATATCGTGGTCGACAAATTGTCCGAATGCCCAAATTAAATTGGTCAAACCGCGATCGCTCTCAACAATACTATCTTGTTGTGCTAAAGCGTTACTTATGACTCTAGCATTAGTTCGCTCTGCTCCTGCAGGAGTAGAAATGCCATCGCCATAGTCCAAAGGAGCAGTATTTAGTAAGTGGGCACCTACTGCGCCGTAGTTTGTATTGTCAGTATTATTGTTAGTTCCATCAAGGGAGTAGAAGTTATCGCAGTCTACAGAACAGGTGTCTTGGTTAATAGTATTGTGGTTCATTAGTTTTAAAAGAGGATAAATTAAATCAGGTTAAATAGAAGATCGAATAAGCCATAATCCCGTATTTGTAATTAAGGAATTATGCGTAGCTGTTTTTTTAAAATAGTTATCTATTCAGCGTATTTTTAGGTTTTACTCAGCTGTTTTTCAGTAATATTTCTTACGTAATACTTATTACAACACAGAGATAATTAAAATGTAATACCAGAGTAATAAGTTACGGTAAATATTCTTTGAACTTGAGATGAAGTGGCGATAGAAAACTAGCAAACAGTAAGCGACAAAAGGAAAGCGCGATCGCCCAAAGGTAAATACAAATTAGCGATTTGGTAATTGATTGAGTTAGAAAAGATATTAAAAACCTTTACATAAAGCTAATCTGATTCGATCGATACCCTATCTCAATAGGTTGGCGCGATCGCTGCGCTACGGGTTGCCTCTTTATCCAAACAGAAGAGAGATATATTAGCTTTTTTGAATGCTAAGTATTTAAATTGAAGATTTAGTTGGAAAAATCTCACTATTACCTAGAATGTGTCGTATTAAGTTAACTATTTTCTAATTAATTAGACTTAACCTACTTACACAGTAAAATGCAGTCACGAAAATTTTTTTGGGACTTAACTGAATCCATTTATGTCCAATTGGCAAAGATACTAGCTGTATTTGGCTTGCAAGAATTCAATAGTTTCTTGCAAGTAGTAAATAAAGATCGAATATCAATTCATAATATTTACTAAAAATCGGACATAAATCGATCTAACAGTAAAATTTGATAACATGGAAATCTATTTGTACCGATTAATCAAATTATTTATTTTTTAATACTTTAGAGAATCGATATATACCTTATTTTTATTAATTATTTTGAGTAAATATTATGAGTCTGTGTATCAATCCCCAATGTAAACAACCCAATAATTCTGACACGATAATTTTTTGCCAAGGTTGTGGGTCGGAACTATTATTAGACGGTAGATATAGGGTAACTAAAGAACTCGGTCAAGGCGGATTTGGTACAACCTATGAGGTGATAGATTTTCATTCTCGTCCTTGGGTACTCAAAGTTTTGATGGATAACCATCCCAAATATGTCGAGCTATTTCAGCAAGAAGCCCAAGTCTTAAAAGTACTAGATTGTCCTGGGATACCTGCGATCGATATTGATGGCTATTTTACTTACTTTGCTGCGGGACAAGAAGAACCATTGCATTGCTTGGCTATGGAGAAGATCGAAGGACTAAACCTGAATCAATATATCAAGCAAAGGGGATATCGTCCCATCAAACCAAAAAGAGCTTTGCGTTGGCTAGCAGAATTAAGTCTTATTCTCGAACAGGTTCACCAACATAACTTTTTCCATCGAGATATTAAGCCCGGAAACATCATGTTACGTCCTAACGGATGCTTGGCTTTAATCGATTTTGGTAGTGCCAGAGAAGTAACTGATAGTTATATTCAAAAAAAAGAATTGGGAGAGGTGACAGGGGTAATGAGCCAAGGATACACGCCCATGGAACAAATGAGGGGTAAAGCTGTGTTGCAGTCAGATTTTTATGCCTTGGGAGGTACGGCAATATTTTTATTAACTGCAGAAAATCCTGGGAGTTTTTATGATGTGGCACAGGATCGCTTTAATTGGTGTGGTAGCGTCAAAGATATTTCACCCCAATTTGTCGATCTCATTGACTCCATGATGGCTTTCTCTCCCACTCAACGCCCCCGCAACAGTAGAGAAATTTTCAATCGTGCGATCGCTATTGATTCTAGCCTCAAAATATTAGCTGAAGACTTAGCAGACTTTACCCATATTAATACCAGCAATATTAATAATACTTCCAGTAAAGATCGACCCGATACATCAACAATTGCTGCTACTAAAATTTTTAATACTGTTAGTTCTCCTCAACCCGTTATAAATCCTCCCAACCCCATAATAAATAATACGCACAACAACAATATAAATAAGGTTCCCGATTCGTCCAATTTGCAAGTCAATTCTGAGTTTATCGAACGCTGTCGTCAAGAATTAGCGGAATTTATTGGACCAATTGCCAATATTGTTTGCAATCGTACTGCGCAAGAAAATCCTCATCTATCAAAAGTGGATTTTTGTCTGGCTTTAGCCAAATCTATTGCCGATCCAGCCAAAGCTCAAAATTTTCAACAGAGAGTTCAAAAGTTTATTTAGCAGTCATAAATCATTCATAGAAACAACTAATGACCAAAGACTGATGACCAAAGACATTTAAGATAAATATTGTTTGCAATTCAGATAGGATTAGTATTTAAGGTGAGTTCGTATAAAAGCAGATACATTATCGAATCTAAGTCTCTCCGCCAACTCTATTTGGGATTGCTTTCTAACATATCCATTGCCATTTTTAAACTTATCTTGAGACGATTGAGAGATGCAGCCAAAGTTCCAATTTCATCTCTATTTTTTTGCTCGAATTCTATGTTCATATCTCCCATACTTAATTTTTTCGAGAGAGAAGACATTTTTTTAATCGGATCGGCGATCGTAGATTTCAGGAAAATATTGAGTACTGCAACTGCTAATAATAGGAAAAGGGTAACGCTCCCAATTACTAAATAACGTAACTGAGAAGCTGTTTGGAAAATTTGGCTAGATGGTACAGAGATGATTTGCGCTCCTACGATTTCGTTGAGTTTCCAACCAAAACCATTGCTATCGCCATAGGAAGCAATTAAGCTTGCTGGAGCTATTTTTGGATCGCTATGACATTGCAGACAACTTTCTTTTTTTATCTGTAAAGGGCGGGCAATATAAAATATTTCACCTCCAGGAATGGAACGAAAACCTTGCTGCTGTTCGGTTAAATTATTTCTGAACGATTCGACAATTTTAGTTTCAAAAGAATCGGCTAAATCTCGCACGTTGGTAGGATTTAGAGTTGCTTCTTTGTAAAAAAATTGACTATATTCATCTCGATCGCGCAGATGTTCAAAAACTTCTCTGGCAGAATAAGCAGGAACAGTTTGAGGCAAAAATAGTTCTTCTGTTTCTAGACGGGATGCTAGTTCGGGTTTGATTTGAGTACTGGTATATTCCCGTACTGAGTTCATCGTACCCATCAAGATTTCCGCACGTTCGACAATTACCTGTTCTGCATAACCATTTAATACTATTGACAAGATTATGCCGATACTTACAATTAAAGATAATAAAATGACTCCGAAAAGAAGGTTGGGTTTAAAGCTTAGGATGAGGTATGTATA
>CAYXWE010000275.1:0-5733 GCA_964468145.1 uncultured Pleurocapsa sp. | reverse complement strand
AATATTGACGATATGGACAAAAATTCTATTTAACTAAAAGAGTAAATATAAATCTGGGAGTAAAAACATGAGTAAACTGCGCAACATTTTACTTGGTGCGGGGGTTGCAGCCGTCGGTGCGATCGGAACAAAAAAGGCTGTGGACTATTTACGCAATCGGGATAAGGAAGAAGTAGTTGAAGAAGCAGAAGGCGATGCAGAAAACGTAGCAGCAGATGAAGTTGCTTATGCTACTGTAGAGGAAAGTTCGGTACAAAGTTTTCTAGATGCAAGTTTTGGCAATCCCGGTCGTTATGTACCAAATCGTCCCCCCAAGGTATTTGAATACCAAGACGAGCAGTATATGGTTATCTGGGCAGAAGATACCGAGAAGAACAAAAATCAGATGATGGCATTTAAATATACCGATGCAGGTCGTCAGATGGTGGCTAGTGTAGGCTATACAGGAGATGCTACCGATTACAATCTCAAGTTGGACGATACTGACTTTGCCGTTGAGGTAAATGGCGAAAAGCTAGTCAGCGGACAGGGCGAAACCGATGGTGCGGATGAAGTTGACTTTGTTCTAGCTTAAACGTCCTTAAAGGCTGAAGGCTGAGGGCTGAGGGCTGAGAGAGACGCAAAAAGGTTTTTTTCTTGACTCCTTCAGTCTTCGTCTGAGTGATGATTTACTTTGATGAAAGGGCGATCGCCTGTTTCATGTATGCACCCCATAAGGATGCTGCTTGGTAGCTACTGCCATTAGTGGGGGAATTATCATCATTTCCCAGCCACACTCCCGTAATCATATCGAAGTCTTCTTTGGGATCTTCAACTGGCACATAGCCAATAAACCAAAGATCGACATTTTTATCCGTCGTACCAGTTTTACCTGCTTCCTCCGCATCGAGAAAAGCAGCCTTCCCCGTACCCTCAATTACCGCTTGTTTGAGCATTTCGGTAAGCTCATCGGTAACGTCTTGGGACATAACATCGCGGTAAGTGCTTTTATCCGTTTCAAAGACATATATTTCCCGACAAGTATTGCGATCGCCTGAGTCTTTACAGTCGCTACCATCCAAAACACGATCGATCGCGTGGGGTTTATTCCAGATACCGTCATTGGCAATGGTGGCATAAGCACCAGTCATCTCTAATACTGTAGCTTCACTTTGTCCGATTACTAAACCAGGAGCTTCGATTAAGGGAGAATTAACCCCCAAACGCCTAGCTACATCCATTATTTTTTTTAAACCTACCTCTTCGGCAACTCTGAGGGCGGTAACATTCTCTGATTGAATTAGACCCTGGTACATATCAATATCCCCGCTACTGCGCTCGCATCCTCGATACTGCTGTCCTCTCCAGGTAAAAGGAGCGCAGGAATAGAGAGTATCGGTGTCAATGCCTTCTTCAATAGCTGCTGCATAAGCAAAGACTTTAAAAGTAGAACCAGGCTGTCTCTTTGCTTGTACTACCCGATTGAATTGACTTTGGTCGTATTCTACCCCCCCTGCCATTGCCATGATGTTACCGTTTCTACTGTCGAGGGTGACAACTGCACCTTGACTGTAGCCCAAGCGATCGCCATCGTTTTTAATTGAATTATCTAAGGCTGCTTCTGCTTCTGACTGTAATTGGGGATTTAAACCAGTTTCAATAATAAAGTTACCTTCATTGGCTACATCTTTACCCAATAAAGTTTGAAGTTCTTCCAAGACATAGCTATAAAAGTAGGGCGCGACGGTACTAGAAAAAGCTTTACGGGCTTTGTCGCTGACTTCGATGCGCGATCGCCTGGCGCGATCGCCTTCCTCTTGAGAAATCATCTTTAATTTAATCATGCGATCGATAATGCGGTTACGCAAAGCCACTGCAGTATCTTTATCCTTGACGGGGTTATAGGCATTGGGCGCGGGTAAAATCGCTACTAGGGTAGCAGCTTCAGAAATATCTAGATCTGCAGCAGATTTTTCAAAATAAAATTGGGCTGCATCTTCAAAACCATAGATTCCAATCCCCAGATAAACGCGATTGAGATAAGTTTTGAGAATAAAATTCTTGCTATAAAAAGCCTCCAACTTTAGGGCTACCATCATTTCCCGAATCTTGCGCCCTGCGGTGTTTTCTCGACCTACTTCGGGAAACAATGTGCGGGCTAGCTGTTGAGTGAGGGTACTCGCCCCCTGACGTAACTCTGCAGATGTGAGATTGATAAATACCGCCCTGGTTACCCCGATCGGATCTACCCCAAAGTGCCAATAAAAACGGCTATCCTCAGAAGCCACTACCGCCTTGGGTAAATAACGAGAAAACTGAGATAGTTTTTTTAGTTCGCGGTGAGTATTATTGCGGGCGGTGGGGTTAATGGTAGTCGTGCCATCTTCTGCATAAACTACTACGGGTAAAGTGGACTCGCTGGGAATTGGATATACGGGTACTTTGAGCCACTCAATACTTAACAGTAAAAATAGTAACCCCAAGATTCCTGCAAAGCCATACAGGGCATAGCGGACAATATAGATCCAATATGGAGGGGGATTGATATAGCTGACGCTAACTCCCGCAGCCAATTCTGGAGGGCCAAGAGTAAAGCTTTCACCGTGAAATAAAGAGAAGGTTTTGAAACGACGCTTACCGCGATAAATACCGTTGGTAGATTTTTCATCTTGGACGATAAAGGAACGGGGTTTTTTACGGTTTCTCTTGAGAATTAAATGAGTTTGACTGACTACTGGATTGCGAATGCTAATATCGCAACGAGAACTACGCCCCAAAGTATAGCGATCGCCTGCTAAGGGATAAACTTCTTCTTTACCATTGGCTTCTTTGACTCGCAGTTGGGGGGTTTGATTTCCCGACTTAAAATTACTGGCATTAAAATTTACCTTAGCCTGAATTTTTTGTACCGCTTGGGTAACAACTTTGCTAACGGAAGATTGGGAATTTTTACCATTAGAAGGAGGTTTACTAGTCATGTAGTCATCTCGCCAAAAGAACGCCAATCGGTTCGATAGTCTATAAAATTATTTATGTATATCTGAATATTGTAGAAAATCCGATTGTAAATTGATTTTGCCACTAAACTTTCTTTTTGTCTGTTCTAAGAATAAATGGCGCAGCCCTACTGCAGAGACGATATATCGTAACGATTCGAGAATAAATGTCCGTTCTGCTGGTACTAGTTCGAGTGCGAAACGGCGCATCTCGGCAAAAGATCTTGATTGGGCGGATTTAGTTCTAGTAATGGAAAATAAACACAAGAAAATAATTAATAATTTGTATAGACATCTAGACTTGCCTCAAATTGTGGTTCTAGATATCCCCGATGAATATCCATATATGTCTGAGGAATTAATTGAGGCGATCGCAGCGAGTACAGAAGAAATATTATTAAATTTTGCTAATAATTAAATTAACTATCAAACTAATAACCGAAGCATTATAGTCGGTGGCATTACCATTAGTCGAGAAAGCAAGTTTGTCATCCGCATAACTCAAATAGCCCTTATTATAATACGCTCTGCCATCTACAGCGGTAGCATTGGCACCGGATACAACCATACCAGGCATTTTTATAGACTTGGCTCTAGTATAAATATTGCTGAGATTTTGAACGGGATTTGTTCCAACATTGGTAATAAAGGTTTGATTAAAATGATTGCGTCCTAAAAGGTAATTTAATTGAGCGATCGCACCATGGGAATATTTTTTCTGGTTAGTTATTTGATGGGCATAAGCTAAAGTAATTCCCGACTCGGCAATTAAGCGATTTGAACCCCAGATAAAGCGATCGTTGGCAATCTGATAAGGATTTTTTTGAGCTATGGCCAAGATTGAATCTGCTTTTTGAATAATTTTGGTTTTAATCCTATTACTAATTTCTGTAGAAACTGGCTGCTGCTTTTGCCTGAGATAATTAATCGCCCCCAAAGAAACAGGATTTTTCCATTCAAATAAATCGTAATCGACTCGATCTAAATTATTAGCGAAATAACTAGCAAAATTATTATTCCCCGTTGCAATATACAATTCTGCTGCTGCCCACAGGCGATCGTCAATATCGGTAGTTAAACTCTCTTCGGTATTGAATTCGTCAGCCAAATATTTATCCGATCCAGTATCGTCATCGATCGCCCAATCAATTATCATCTCTGGTTGAGTTTTTAGATATTGCCAAGCTAACTCAGCACTGGCTAAATATCGATCCGCTAGTTGTTTATCTATCGAGGCAAAATTCCGACTGGCGATCGCCATTACCGCAGCGAATTTGGCCGTTTCGGGGGTAGAAATACCATATACTTTGCGGGGTTCAATCTCTTCATCGGGGGCTAAACCCAATGGCCAAGTTACCCCTGCTACTTTACGATATACCGCACCATCACTGCGCTGCATCTTCAGCAACCAGTTAAGGGCAAACTCCATCTCATCTAATAGATCTGACTTACCATTATCGCTCTGGGGAATATTTAATTGACTATCGGGAAACAAATCGGGATTTTGTTCGTAGAGGCTCAACAAACGCCCAATAGTAACCGTAGTAGTCGCTACATACTTATTATATGCCCCTCCGTCGTGCCAACCGCCTACGGCATCAATCTTTTCGCCTTCGTTGTTAATCGAATCTGTATGAGCGAGGATGCCATCGCTGAGGTGACAGGGTGGATGAGAAATACCCGATAGCTCATCTTCTAGGGCTACTCCGCATCTGAGTAAATGATAAGAGCGAAGTAGCTCGACTAAAGGGGCTTGATAAATATCCGTACCAATTGTGAAGGTTACAGACTTATATTTACCATTACTCAGATAATAAGTTCCAGGTCGATCGATCTGGCTAAAATCAATCCTGGAAACTCTATCTGCACTATTGCCATCGATAGTTGCTGGTTTTATAGGTAAATCCGCGACTTCTTGTTCGGTATCGCGATCGATTAATTTAACCTTTTTTGGCAGTTCGAGTTTTTCATTGACCTTAGTATTGCTGCGAAAAAAAGCTATTTTCTGCCACTGGGGTAAATACCCCACTTGATTGACCACAATTCCTGGCTTTTTGTTGGGTACTCCCGCTCGCGATAAAGTTTTTAAATCGCTATCTAAACCGAAAGATATACCAATTAATACCACCACCACAATTATTGGCAGTAAATAATTGCTCCATTTGAATTTCATAGTTTATTTCAAAGCTCTAAACTTTTAGTTATAAGCTCTAAGTTTTGTAGTTGGTAAGCTATCTAAAATGCTTTCCTCCCCGATCGATTTATTTTGTTAACGAGAGTGAAACTTAGGATAAAGCATTTCCTTTACAGGAGACTTTCCCATAATATGCTGCTGAATCACTTTTTTTACCTCATCAGGATGCACTTGGGAGTACCATGTCTCGTCGGCTCTTACTAATACCATGGGTCCATTGCCACATTGTCCCAAACAAGGGACAGCAATCGACTCGACATCAGTTGGCAAGTTTTGCTTAAAGTTTTCTAAGACTTCTTCTGCATTATATTTGCGACAGCTACGTCCTCGACAAATAATTACTTGCTTTGTAGATTCTGGCTTCTGCGATGTATGTTCGTTAATTGATGGTAATTCAAATGCGGATTCCATAAATATATAGTCCTGGATCTTAATTTGTATTTTATAAAAATTTTTTATTATCAATAGTCCCTTGAAATAGTCCCTTGAAATTGAAATTTTACTGATGATTGCAATAAAGTTAAATTTTTGCTGCTAAATATTAATTTTTGGAACTTCTAGGTA
>CAYXWE010000274.1:0-5734 GCA_964468145.1 uncultured Pleurocapsa sp. | reverse complement strand
GATCGCATCTTTTGGATACCAACCTGTTTAGTGATAGCAATTAATCTAACTCCTGGAGGGATTTGTTGTTTTATAAGTTGAATTTTCGCAGTAATATCCGTCGTCATTCAAAATTCAATCAAAATTTTAGTTAATAAATCAAAGAAATGTCTTGTGATAAATCGCTTGTAGTTGGCGATGTTTTTCTGCTTCGCGATCCAATAACAATCGTCTCATCAAGCTCTCTACCATCATGCGAGCATCGCTTCTACTAATAGGATCGAAGGATAAAGAGGTATTATCGGTAGTTACCGTAAAAAACAGACGTTGAGCATATAAGGTAGTAAATAATTCCTGGTTATCCTTCAGCATACATATCCTGTAGAGAAGTCCAAAGGTAGGATGATTTAGATAAATTTCATTTTGTTGGTTATTCACTCTATAATTCAATTGATTTTGCTAAAAGCTACGAATATTTAAAAGATTATACTATTCACCGATCGCGCCAGTAACAATTTAAGTAAAACAAAATAATATTAACCATTCAAAGTATAGAAAAATTTCAATGCCAAGTAATTTTAGGATAGATTTATCGATTAAAAAAAGGCTAGCGACAACCTGAGTTGAAAAAATGCTCGAAGATTTCCCAGCACAAAAAAGCAAAAAACTACATATAGAGTAATATGAGCTAAATATTATCGATGTGACGCTATATGTAGTAAAACTTGAGCTATAGTAGAAGACCAGAACAGTTAAATTTGTCTCAGTCTCACATAGCGTATGCAGCCAACCCTACCCTTAACTAGCAATACAGTATCTACATCTACCGCTAGTTCAGCCTCCCAAACCGTTACCGCCAAAAGCAACGAACAGTCAGATTGGGCTATCTCCAATGATTCTTCGGACAAGTCGTCTTCGGTTTCCAATGCAGCATTAAATATAGAATCACAAAATACCGCTACTTCCAACATACAGGTAATTAGGCGAGACGGTACGTTTACATCTTTAAAGATCGCTAAAATTCGTTCTGTAGTCGAATGGGCGACGGCTGGCTATAACGTAAATCCCATCACCCTAGAGGCTGGTTTAACTACTAGATTGCGTCATGGCGTAACCACTAGAGAGATTCAAGATAATTTGATTGACTGCGCCTTGGGAATGTGTAGCCCAGAAGAACCAGCATGGCGATATGTAGCTGGTAGACTCCATATTTGGAGTTTGTGGAAAGATGCCCAAGTAGCCCGTGGATTTGGCTATGGTAACTATTTTCAGGCAGTACAAGCTCAAATAGCTGCGGGGAGATACGATCGCCAGATTTTAGACTATTCTGAAGCGGAGTTAAATGTAGCGGGTAACTGGATTAACTCAGATTGGGATCGAGATTATGATTATGCAGGGGCGGTATTATTAAGCAAAAGGTATTTATTAACCGAAGAATTGCCCCAAGAAGCTTTTTTAACCTGTGCTTTGTTGCTGGCTTCTAATGAAGACAAGAGTATCAGACTAGAAGTTGCTAGAAAATTTTATGAAGCGATCGCTAGGCGAAAAATTTCTTTAGCCACACCAATTTTAGCTAATCTGAGAATCCCTAATGGTTCGCTGAGCAGCTGCTTTATTATCGCTATGGACGATAATTTAGAAAGCATTTTTGAAGAGATTACCAATGCTGCCCGTATTTCCAAAAATGGTGGCGGTGTAGGGGTTAATGTCAGCCGAATTCGCGCTACTGGTAGTTGGGTAATGGGCAAAGATAATGCTTCTGGGGGGGTTATTCCTTGGATTAAATTACTCAACGATACGGCGATCGCCGTTAATCAAGGGGGGCGCAGGGCTGGTGCGGTTACGATCGGTTTGGATATTTGGCATTTGGATGTACCTGAGTTTTTAGAAATGCAGGCAGAAAATGGCGATCGCCGTCGTAAAGCCTATGATGTTTTTCCTCAGTTGGTAATTGTCGATGAGTTTATGCGTCGGGTACAGAATAAGGAAACTTGGACGTTAGTAGATCCTTATGAAGTAAAAGAAAAACTAGGAATAGATTTGGCCGAGCAATGGGGAGATGATTTTACCTCTGCTTATGCCCGTATAGAAGCAGAATTAGATCGTAAGATTACTCTCTATAAAACAGTAGATGCTCGCGAATTATTTAAACACGTGATGCGGAGTCAGGTAGAGACGGGAATGCCTTATCTAGCCTTCAAAGACACTATTAATCGAGCAAATCCTAACAAACATGAAGGATATATTCCTGGAGTCAATCTTTGCTGTGAAAGCTTTAGTAACGTTAAGCCTGGTTTAGAAGCTCACTGCTGTAACTTGGTATCTCTAAATTTAGCTAATTTAGAACTAAAAGAGATTGAGGAAGTCTCTCAGCTAGCAGTCAGAATTTTAGATAACACTATCGATTTAACCAAACCTCCTTTTGCCGATAGTAAAACTCATAACGATAAATATCGCACTATTGGTGTGGGGTGCATGGGGTTAGCAGATTGGCTGGCGAAACATCACCTAAGCTACACCAGTCTCAATGAAATTAGTAATTTGTTTGAAGAGGTAGCCTATTGGTGTACTTTCGCTTCGATGGAGTTAGCCCAAGATCGGGGTGCTTATCAGGCTTTTGCTGGTAGTGAATGGGATCGAGGTAAATTATTGGGTTCTAAAACTATAGAAGAGATTATAGCCATAGCTAAAGAACCAGAACGTTGGGTAAACCTAGCCCAAGATATCCAAACCCACGGTATTCGTAACTCCCATATCACTGCGATCGCGCCTAATACTTCTTCTTCTCTAGTACAGGGTTGTACTGCGAGTATTTTGCCCGTCTATAGTAAATTCTTTTACGACAAATGGGCAAAAGGTACAGTACCCATCGCCCCACCATTTATTGAAGATTGTTTTTGGTTTTATCGCGAAAACAAGAGCCTCGATCAAAAAATTGTTGTCAAGGCAGTTGCCACAATGCAGCAGTGGATCGATACGGGTATTTCTATGGAGTTGCTTTTTAACCTCAATCAAGGGGTATACTTCCCTGAAGAACCAGAAAGAGCAGTTAAAGCTAAAGATATTTTTGAAACCTTGATGATGGCATGGCACGAAGGATGTAAAGCCGTTTACTACGTTCGTACCGTACAAAAAGATGATTTCCAAGAAAGAAGTGAAGGTTGTGCAGCCTGTGCCAATTAATTGATGCTTATAGCTTATAGCTTATAGCTGGGGCTTCGCCCCTTTATTAGCGATCGCTGATTTGAGAATTATATTTAATCAATTCTGAACTTTTTTCGCCATAAACCCCAGATATTTGTTGTTGGCAACAGGCGATCGCAAATTCATTAAATTCTGTTGCCCCCACACCATACATATCTTCAAAATTATCGGGCTGTACTCGACAAAAACGGGGGCGCAGATCGTAAATCTGGCATTTTCGAGTGTCGCGATCGTAATTGATGCACCAACCATCTTCCCCCACCATCGTCATATATAACTCCAATTCATCATGAGAAAGATATCGATCTAAGTCTGGTCTATCTTCTGGTGTAAGATTGCAACAAGCACCACAGTTGCTAACACATCGCCATTTGCCTAACTGGGAGTATTGGTTTCGATTTTTTGAGTTTTTCATTATACGTTATTTTATATAGCTGTGACTGAGATCGGAGATACTGATTTAAGATAGGTGCAATGGTTAAATGTAAATGTAAACTGATTTTGGTGAGAAAATTAGCTATGTTAACAAAACATTTAACTGCTGTAATTAATAATTAATAATCGATACCCGAATCAATACCTCTATCTGTCGAAAGATAAATTATTACTGCTTAAGGTGTAAAATAAGAAGTTGTTAGGGAGTAAAAAAAACCAGACATCGTTATTTTTAAGCACAGAACAATTAATACTACTATTGATATATTTTGACATTCAAACACTATCAAGTGCGATCTCCCTACTCAACTGGATTTCTTCACTTTGAATGCAAGGGAAACTAAATAGTCGTCTGAATAGTTAATTTATTTACTCATTGTGCCTAAATCTTGCTGAGTCTCAACCAATAATATTGCATACTTAAACTTCAACCTAATACCCAAAATCCTTCTCATCTTTCTCATACACGAACTGCATTTTTATCCATTAGAGAAGTTGCAAATCTCGATCGATTCTGCAGTCGCGATCGGACGAATGTTTTCATCAACATAAATATGGTACGGGCAAATTTTAGCCTGGCTTGAAGACAAATTCTGCAATATACAATCTTAATATTGTTACAAAACTTCATACACAAGGCAGGATTGTTCTGTCTAAAAGTTTTTTGCGCCCTTAAATTTGGTAAATAATTCTTACCATAATTATTTAACTGAACCTCGATCCTTAAGATTTTCTTTAAAATATTAAGAAGTTATGTTAAGTTAACTTAACAGGGTGCGTTCATTCCCTCAACTGATATCACACATACCGTTTCTTTCGGAATAAATAATGACAAAGACTACCTCGGCAGTTAAGGCTTTTATCTCCAGCTATGATTCTGAACCCTTGACATATCAGAATTTGGAGAATGCCATAAAAGCTATTTGTAGTAGCGAGCAATTTAAAAGCTTGCTGCTATCTTTAATTGATAGTCCCGCTTTCTCCGCAGAATTGGGCAAAGAGTTTGCTACTGCGGAGGCAGTAGAAGGTTTATCAGCTTGTCGTAAGCTTAGGAGTTGTCTCAATCTTTCGTTGAGTAGTTTTTTCGGTTTGTTAGCGCAGCTAATCGGTGCTTTTGAACCTGCTGCGGGTGCTGAATTAACTACCTTTGCCAATAGAATACATCAATCAGAGATAGGCAAAATTAAGTTAATAGATTACCTCCTAGAAAGTAAAGACAAAGACTTTTATCAAGATTTGGCAGAGCGTCTGGTAACAGAAAATCCTCACGCCATCTATCCCACGTCCAACTTTCGCGAAAGCCGTGGCTATGTAGAAAGTACTGATGATGACCAAGTGATTGAAGCTGTAGTTAGGTCTAGCACCTTCACTTCAGTCAGAGTTATTGACAATTCTCTCGATCCTCAGCAATTAGCCCTCAGAGATATGTATGTCTCTCACGGACGTTGCGTTTGCTTGGTAGATAAAAACGTCGAACGTTACTATGGAGAACAAATCGAACACTATTTTGACTATCACGGTATCGAGCTAGAAAAGCTAGTATATCGAGCGATGGAAGTAGACAAGGGCATTTACACCGTCGAAAAAATGCTCGGAGATTTCAAAAATCTTGGGGTATCTCGTAACGAACCAGTACTAATTGTTGGTGGTGGTGTGCTAGCAGATACCGCAGGACTAGCCTGTGCTTTATATCACCGCAACACACCTTATGTGATGTTGTCTACCTCTATTGTGGCTGGGATAGATGCTGGCCCATCTCCTCGCACCTGTTGTGATGGCTTTGGTTACAAGAATCTCTTTGGTGCTTATCATCCTCCCATCCTTTCGATTACCGATCGCTTTTTCTTCAAGACTTTGAAAGAAGGATGGTTGCGTCACGGTATTATTGAAATCGTCAAAATGGCTGTGACTAAAGATGCAGAGTTATTTAGTTATTTAGAACAAGCAGGGCCAGGATTGATCGATACTCGTTTTGGTACTCTAGAATGCGAGTCAGAAGATGAAATTAACGATCTTTCGCAAAAAATCCTCGGTGCAGCCCTACGCAGCTATGTAGCAGCAGAGTACGACAATATGTACGAAACTCACCAATGTCGTCCCCATGCTTACGGTCATA
>CAYXWE010000273.1:0-5742 GCA_964468145.1 uncultured Pleurocapsa sp. | reverse complement strand
CGGATAAACCCGCCATATTTAAAGCTTTTTGGATTTCTGCCCGATCTTCTGCACCGCCTTGGGAATCACCATAAACCATTTTTTCGGCTGCTATCCCTGCCATCCAGACGGTACAAAAACGATCTAGGGTCAAGCGCATTTCCTGTAGATTAAAGGGTTGACTGGTCAAGGATTCGGTTTCAAAAGCGACTCCCCCACGACCTAGTTGTCCCTGTCGGATAACTTCCCATGCGGTTAGGGTATAGCCCTTAATGGGAATGCCCAAAAAATATGCTGTTAAAAAATGTCCTGCTTCGTGGTTGATAATACGCTCTCGTTGCTTTCCAGATGCAAATAAGTCTAATAACAAAGATACTCCTCTGCTGTTCCAACTTAAAGTATCTGCAGTGGCTAAAGCTAAAATTCCAAAGGTAACGGCAGCAGGAACAACTGGAGGAATACCAAAGATTGGCCCTAGTAAGCATGTCATCGTCATGATGAAAATCCCTACAGCGATTAGATTTAAAGCAGTTTGGGGCATTATAAATATATCTTGTTAAATGTTTATTTATATTAAGTATATTTATTTTACCTAAACCTAGATAAATTAAAGCATGAGCTACAGAAGCAGCAAAAGCAAAAATACCGATCGCTCGACGATGTTGCAAAGGCCAACTCCATCAAGTTTTTATTTTGTCAAGTTAACAATTTATATCTCGAATTAATTAGTTTAAAATAAGCGTTTTTATAGAGCATTGTTTGCTCTAGTTACTATCGTTTTCAGAATTATTTTCAGGTGTAGGAGGTGCAGCTTGAGGAGTAGTCGATTCGGTTTCAGTTTCGGTAGTTCTGTTAATGGGGTTCGATTCTGGGGGACGAACTTCTGGAGGAGGAATCATAAAGAAAGCTGCTGCTGCCATTGCCAGGCTGCTAAAGCCGATGGCAACGGGAGTCAATCTTTCTCCTAGAGGCTGTTCTGGCTTGCGGTAACGTTTGCTAACAGAATGAAGATCTAGGGTCATTGATGGTAAAGTAGAGCGATCGCTATAGAATTGGTCGATCGCATCCACTAGGTCGAATAGTTCTACAGTAGTTAGTTTGACTTCTGTTTTATCTTCACCTGCATTAGGTTCGGGGTCAACTGCTACGCGATGCAGATAAGAATTAATTTTTTCGACAGTAATTTGAGGATATTCCAGACTACCTGTTTTGGGTTGAGACAACCCGCTGAGAAACTCTTGAGCGTAGAGACTAACCGCGCGGGATAAATTTTTTAGAAAAACACTTCCTCCACTGAGGGTTTGATTGGAATTAAGAAAATTACACTCCGCATTAATTAAAATCGACATTGGAGATTGCCCGTCCAAAATATCGACATTCTCGGTATCGCTATCTTCTAGCCCCTCTAAAGTTAAATTACAGTTAGGCAAAATATACTGTCGCTTGATATTCATGATTTTACGCCACTTCTCCATCAAATAAGCTAAACCAGACTCGCTGTAAGCCTCTTGTTCCCGTACAAAACAGTAGTTTATTCAAAAGCGATAATGCCAACTCATTTAACTGCTCTTCTGAGGCAATATAGGCTGATACTTTAGCACGACGCGAGTTCATTCGACTACGAAAATGGGCGCGAAACCTTTCGAGGTATTCTGAGAGTCGAAAATGATTATCGATTGGCAGATTTTTTTCTCGCATCTGTTGTTCTGCCAGTAGTAGCTGTCTGATATTAACCATCAAATCTTTAGCTCGATAGCCAGCAATAATTACCAAGGCTTTAGCCTGATTGAGAGTTAGATCCTCTCTGGTATAAGAGCGTCGCCAAGGATTGCTACAGCGCAAACGCCACAAATTAACGCGATTTTTAATAATGCTATCTATATTCAAGTGTCTTGCTATTGCTAGCATTTGCTCTGATGCGCCTAATTCAAGAGCTTCTAGGGCGAGCAACAGCAGGTCGATTTGTTGTTGAGTGCGGGGAGAGCATCCCTTAGAAGGCAGGGATA
This sequence comes from uncultured Pleurocapsa sp., assembly GCA_964468145.1. Lineage (GTDB taxonomy): Bacteria > Cyanobacteriota > Cyanobacteriia > Cyanobacteriales > Xenococcaceae > Waterburya. The sequence continues at coordinate 3,757 of CAYXWE010000273.1, read as the reverse complement.
TGTCTGGTAAAGTATTTAAAATTGAAGCCGTTGTCTCGGCTGGTGCAGGAAAATCAGATTCCAAGCTTGCAGATTGGCTCATTATAAAATTAAATCCATATTCTAGTTATGAGGATAACAAATTCATCTCTGGTGCTATGATGCCACAGCTATCTCAAGATCGATCCCAATCTATTCTAAATTTGTTGATGTTTGTTTATGGAACTAAAATCTTTAATCCGCGATATTCCTGATTTTCCTCAGCCAGGAATTTTGTTTCGGGATATTACTACCCTACTCAAAGATCCCCAAGGATTGCGTCAGACGATCGATCGCCTGACCGAAAAATGCCAAGCTGCAAATCTGTCTCCCGATTATGTAGCAGGAATGGAGTCGAGGGGGTTTATTTTCGCTACTCCTTTGGCATATCATTTGAATGCGGGATTTGTCCCAGTCCGCAAACCAGGTAAGCTCCCAGCTCCAGTGCATTCGGTAACTTACGACCTGGAGTATGGCACAGATCGCTTAGAAATACATCAAGATGCGATCGCTCCTAATTCTAAGGTGTTGATTGTTGATGATTTATTGGCTACGGGAGGAACTGCCCAGGCAACAGTGGAGCTTTTGAGCAAAATAAATGCAGAAATAATTGGCTGTGCTTTTGTAATCGAACTTTTGGCTTTAGAGGGAAGAACAAAGTTACAGAATATACCAATTATCAATTTAATAGAATACTAAATAATCTCAAGCAGATAAAATCAAATTGCTAGGTTTCCAACTTTAATGTGTTGAATCTAGAGTAACCCATAAAAAACGCGCCTATGGTTGACAAAACTAGCTATAGAGCCAAAATAGCGAGTATAGAATCATCAAAATCAGATGATGGCAAAATCGGATATTTATAGCTAGTTTTTATCGCCAACTGTCAAACTATCCTGTGATGCAGAACAAAATATTTTCAATTTAAAGGAGTGAGGAGTGGATAAGAATAATCAATTAATCAAAACTATAACTCTGGGGACGGCGATCGCCTTTGCTGGTGCTATTCAAGCAACCGCCCAGGAGATACCTCAGCCAAATTCTAGATCGAGCTTAAAAATGGTTAAATTGGCTCAGGCTCAAGAACCTGCAGATAATTCTACTGCAGACAAAACTCAAGAAATTATTAAACCCGCCCAGACACCAATTGAGAGCACCGAAGAACTAAACGCAGAAGAAGATCCCCTATCATTACCGACAGAAGCAGAAAAAGTTAATGTCGATCTCGAAAAACCAATTACTCTAGAACAGGCACTCGATTTATCTCTCAATAACAATCCAGATGTAGCAGAAGCAAAACTCCAAGTAGAGCGAGCGGAGGCAGCTTTGAGAGAGGCTAGGGCTGCTTGGTTTCCTACCTTAGATTTGAATAGCGATTTAAACTACGGCAACAGTGCTTTTTTGGACAGCCCAATCGAACAGCGTATTGATTCTTTTGCTGAAGAGATTAGAGATAGTGCGGAAGAACAGGGCGTGCAGCTATCAGAAGAGGAAGCCAGAGAGCAAGCAGAATCAGGCTTTACCACTAGTACTGACTCTGCTAGTTTCAACTTCAACAACAGTCTAACTGTGGGTTTTAGTATTTATAATGGCGGTGCCAGAGGAGCGCAAATTGAGACGGCGAACAAGCAATTGCGCTCTAATAAGTTGGGTTTAAAAACGGCAATTGAAGTAGTCGAATTTGAAACTTCTAGAGATTATTATGGTCTGCAAAACGCTGATGCTCAGGTAGAAATTGAAAAAGCATCGGTAGAAGATGCCAGTCAAACCCTTAAGGATGCTCAACTGTTAGAAAAAGCTGGTTTGGGTACGAGATTTGATGTCTTGCGGGCAGAAGTAGAGCTAGCTCAAGCACAACAAAGACTGAGTACTGCTAATGCTAACCAAAATATCTCTCGCAGACAGCTAGCAGAGACTATTAATGTTTCTCACGATACAGACTTATCGACTGCCGATAAAATTGAAGAAGTTGGTATTTGGGAGTTCTCTTTAGAGGAAAGTATCGTGCAGGCGTTCCAGAATCGGGCTGAATTAGAGCAACTATTATTACAAAAAGACATTGCAGACGAACAGCGCAGCCTCGCCTTATCTCAGGTTAGACCCAACTTGAGTGCGAATGCTTCCTATGGGCTGAACAACGACTTTGAAGACGATGAGATTGATTTTAACGATAACTATCAAGTAGGTTTGAGTTTACAGTGGCGATTTTTTGATGGTGGTGCTGCTCGTGCTGCTGCCAGACAGTCCGAAAAAGATGGTGAAATTGCTGAAGTGCAGTTTACCAACCAACGCAATCAGATTCGTTTTGCGGTAGAGCAGGCATTTTTCCAGCTTGAGTCCAACGACAATAATATTGGCACGGCTACTAAAGAAGTGGAGTTGGCAGAAGAGAGTTTGCGTTTGGCTAGATTGCGTTTCTCTGCTGGGGTAGGTACTCAAACTGACGTAATTGAAGCTCAAACTCAGTTAACTACCGCCCGCGGTAATTTGGTATCTTCGATTATTCAATACAATCAATCTTTCATCGATCTACAACGGCAGGTTTCTGAACCTACCGAAATCGACGTTCCGCAAGCTGAAAATCTCGACAGCGAAACTCCAGAAGTTGATGCTCCCGAAATAGAAAATCAAGAAATAGATGCTCCCGAAACCGAGACTCCAGAGGTTGAAAATCTGGAAACTCCTGCAACGGAAAATCCTGAAGTCCCCTAATTTCTGTATCTTATTTGAACGAGGGAATTAAATGGATGGCAGCTTAAGTAGGCAGAGTTGGCAAGGGAGCTGGTTGTGGCTTGCTGTCAGTATCTCCATCTTCCCAATGTTCCCAGCCATGGGAGCATTGGGATTATTTGTGGCAAATATCAAAATTTGGCGATCGCACTACAGACAAATCATTGCTAGTCAAATAAATCGAGGTTTAGCTGTACTAGCAATTTTATTAATTATTAGTGCAATTTTTGCCCAGCAACCCCAGGAAGCTGGACTGGGTTTGGCTAACTTTTTGCCATTTTTTTGGCTGTTTGGTGGTTTGAGGGAGTTAATCAAAAAACCAATTCAACTCCAGCAGTTATCTTGGCTCTTGGTTTTACCATCGGGAGCGATCGCCATTTTGGGCTTTGGTCAGTTATTTGGGGGGTGGAATACGCCACCGTTATTAGAATTAATTCTGGGTTGGGAGTTAGTCCCAGGAGGAGTTCCCCCATCAAGAATGTCATCGGTATTTATTTATACCAATTTTTTAGCAATTTATCTGGCGATCGCTCTACCCCTAGCTTTGGGGTTATGGTTGAATAGTTGGCAAGCTTGGCAAAAAAAATCTACTAACCAACAACTTCTAGTTTTACTATTATTGACCGCTATTTTATTTGTCGATCTAGGCGGTTTAATTTTAACTAGCTCTAGAAATGCCTGGGGCTTAGTTATAATTAGTTTTTTGGCTTATGCTCTGTATCTCGGCTGGCGTTGGCTGGTATGCGGGGTTATGGGTGCTGCTGTTGCAATTTGTTGGGCTGCTTTTGCCCCTAATCTCGGTGGCAGACAACTCCGCACTGTTGTCCCCGCTTTTTTTTGGGAGCGATTATCCGATACAGCCTACGATCGCCCGATAGAAACTCTCCGCATTACTCAATGGCAATTTTGTTGGGACTTAATCGAGCAAAGACCTTTATTGGGTTGGGGTTTGCGTAATTTTAGTCCCTTGTACGAAGCGAAAATGAACTATTGGTTCGGACATCCCCAT
>CAYXWE010000272.1:0-5782 GCA_964468145.1 uncultured Pleurocapsa sp. | reverse complement strand
AACAATTAAAAAGTATATTGCCAACCACTCTAAAAAATAATATCTTCGGGCAGATTTATCTGCCGAGTTGACTTATCCCCTCCTTAAAAGAGAGGGGCTTGCGTCTGCCCGTCTTTTACCTGTCAATTTCCGTAATTTCGGGAATTTCTTCATCTTGAGGTTCGCTACTATAGGGATTCTCCTGCTGCTTGAATCCAGTTCAAGATTGTCACGTGACTAACTTTCGTCACTCTCGAAATTCCTCTAATACCCATGCCATTAAGATACATTTCAATACAAGTTTGTTTGATTTGTTGAGAGTATGCTCTAGAAGATAGATTAGCTACGTACTGAGTACCGCAATTCTTGCATTTATATGATTGTTTTCCACGACGATAACCATTTTTCTTCTTGCGAGATGATTTGCATTTAGGACAGTCCATTAGCCAAAACTAGTAATCTAAACTGCTCTATTTTAAGCCCAATAGCATTACGCATTTACCAACGCCCCCAGGTTAAAAGCATTTGGGGTTCAACAGAACGTAATAGTTTAATGGCTCTAACTCTTTCTCCAATTCGATAAGGGCTAATTAGAGCATTAGTAATTATATGAGTTCCTAATTCTACCAAAATAACTAATCGTGCTTTGGGGAAAGCAGCTTTTGTTCCTTTTCGACTTCCTGGATAACCAAAAACACGTCCATTCTCTTCTGTATCAGGAAGATCGAATACTGTTCCGTCGATTGCCATCCATCGTAGTTCTTTCAAAAAAGCTGATGGGGGCTGTTGGTTTGCTATTGCTCGAGCTAGTTTATCAAACAGTCGTGTCATTACCCTACACCCTACTCTTTGACGTGCTTCACTAATTGAAGATTTACTTGGCGTTTTCCTGGTTGCCCCTCGGAGAATCCATGAGGTTGATAATCCTTGAACTAAATTTTTCAACACATCCACCACGGAGTCTTTTGACCACAGGCTGAGGGCAATTACTAAAGCGATAATTAGATGAGTTGGAAGTAGACGGTTTCGTTTTTCTTGACTATTGGTTTGGGCGATCGCCTCTTCAATTGCTCCCTCGGACATAATTAATTCCAAAGCGGGAAGTATTTCACTTTGTTCACGAGTAATTCGTCATTAAGTAACTCGTGAAAAGGTTGATAATGCTACTCTTGTCTTTCTTGACTTTTTACTGTTTTTTGTTTTTTCTGTCCCGATCGCTTAATTTAAGATGCGTTGCCCCTGGCCAAGTCAATAGCTTTATTTCTTATCGAGGCGATCGCATTGCAGTACTCAATGGAGTAAGTCCTAGTTCTTTGTCTGCAAGGGATTTTAGTCAGTTTTGAACTTAGTTTTTGGTCATTTTACGAATTGATAAATAATAATGAGTAATTCATGACATAGAAGCAGGATGCAAATTAGCCAAGATCGGCAATCTGCATCCTTTATTTTATTCGTAAACTCATATCGAATAGCGATCGCACTACTATAAGTTATCCGAGCAATTGCTTACTCTTATCAAAAATATTTCCAATACTTATTTTTATTTTGTTCTAACGGCTACATCTCTTCTAGAGATTAAGAGTTAATAATAAGATTGACAACTGATTGCTTCTGTGCGTAGAAGACGCTTCGCCTGTATTGAATTAACATCAGTTTATTAAAGTTAATATTAGTATATAATTGCTAAAAATATTTTTACTTACTAAGTTAGTTAACATTTTCCAACTCTAAAGCCGATTTATTTAGAACAGCATCCTGTTATTTAATTCCCAAGTTTTCATTATGAACAATACTAAAACTAAGCAGATTCCTCATGTAGTTATCGTTGGCGGTGGTTTTGGCGGGCTTTATGCAGCAAAATCGCTCAAAGATGCGCCTGTAAAAGTGACTTTGATCGATAAGCGTAACTTCCACCTATTCCAACCACTACTCTATCAAGTAGCCACTGGTACACTATCTCCTGCTGATATCGCTTCCCCTCTGCGAGTAGTTTTGAGTAAACATAAAAATACTCAGGTATTGTTAGACAAGGTTGTAGATATAGACCCCGATGCGAAGAAAGTATTTCTAGAAGATCGCGAAGAATTGGACTACGATGCCCTAATCGTAGCGACAGGAGTAAGCCACCATTACTTCGGCAACGATCAATGGCAAGATGATGCCCCAGGATTAAAAACTGTAGAAGATGCTTTAGAAATGCGCCGTCGAATCTTTATGGCATTTGAAGCAGCAGAAAAAGAAACAGATCCACAGAAGCGCAAAGCCTTACTTACTTTTGTCGTTGTGGGTGGTGGCCCAACAGGAGTAGAATTAGCGGGAGCGATCGCCGAAATTGCCCATCAATCAGTTAAAGATGATTTCCGCGATATCGATACTACTGAAGCAAGAGTACTGTTATTTGAAGGTATGGGTCGTATTTTGCCCCCCTATCCTGAAGAATGTTCTGCAGACGCGCAAAAAGCATTAGAAGATTTGGGTGTAGAAGTACAAACTCAAACTTTAGTAACTAATATTGCGGATAACTCCGTAACCTACCGACAGGGCGATAATTCTTATACTATCGATGCTCGCACTGTATTATGGGCTGCGGGGGTTCGAGCTTCTTTCATGGGTAAAGTTTTAGCCGATCGCACTGGCGCAGAATTAGACCGTGCGGGTAGAGTGATAGTAGAACCCGACCTTAGTATTAAAGATTATGGCGATATCTTTGTCATTGGGGATTTAGCTAATTTTCCCCATCAGGGCGAGCGTCCTTTACCTGGAGTTGCACCTGTAGCGATGAAAGAAGGGGAATATGTAGCGGATCTAATTATCAAACGCGATCGAGGTCAAACTGTCGGACAGTTCGCTTATAAAGATCTTGGCAGCATGGCAGTCATCGGACAAAATAAGGCAGTAGCAGATCTACACTTTACTAAATTATCTGGCTTTGTTGCTTGGATTGTCTGGATCTTTGCTCACATCTACTATTTAATCGAGTTTGATAATAAACTTGTGGTGATGGTTCAGTGGGCGTGGAATTATTTTACCCAGGGCAGAGGAGCGCGTTTGATTACCCAAAAACCATCGGTACAGCTTGAAATTGAATCTCCTAACAAAGCAGAAAAGGCTGCATCCAAAGCAAAAGAAAAGGAAGCAGTATCGGTTTAAAAACAAGGCTGAGGGCTGAGGGAGTCACGGGTTACTTTTCTGGTTAAGAAAGAGATTCAATCCCCCTCAACCTAATGCCCATTGGTGAGAAGTTAAGAAAATATAGGAGTTATCAAGTGCAGTCAAATTAGGGAGTGTGAGAATTTTTAACTATATAATTTCAACTATATAATAGGGTTTAAGGGCTATCTTGTACTTTTTTGTAGGTATCTCGGCGCGTAATTCGTTTAATTATTAAGTGACACTAAGATGTTTCATTAAACGCTTAATATAGTAAGTATTGCTGGTAATATTTTTGAATGCAAACTTACGTCTTACCAACTGAGTAGACAAATGCCACAAAATATCTCGTCTTTGTTCCAGATTTGTTTTTGTGTTCTTGGTTATCTCTGCACCACAAGTAGCACAACCCTTGCTCAAGTAACTTCAGACAATACCTCCGTTAATACTCAAGTAAATCGCAACGGTAATGTCACCGAAATAACGGGAGGACAAACTAGAGGCGGAAATCTCTTTCATAGTTTTCAGGATTTTTCTGTACCGACAGGAAACGAAGCTTTTTTCAATAATGCCAATGATATTTCTAATATCTTTTCTCGAGTAACAGGGGGAAATGTTTCTAATATCGATGGTGTAATAAGAGCCAATGGCAGTGCCAGTCTATTCTTAATTAATCCTGCAGGAATTATTTTTGGAGAAAATGCCAGACTAGATATTGGTGGTTCTTTTTATGGTGGTAGTGCTAACAGTATCTTGTTTGAAGAGGGAGAGTTCAGCGCAACAGATTTAGCCAATCCTCCTGTATTAACTGTAAACGCGCCGATTGGTTTGGGTTTGAGGGATAATCCTGGAGAGATTACAGTTCGAGGAATAACTACAGAAAACGAATTGATAACTCCAGAAAGCTTCTTGCGTGTAGATTCTGGAAAAAATTTAGCTTTAGTCGGGGGAAATATTAATTTAGAGGGAGGCAAGATTTTTGCCCCTGGGGGAAGAGTTACATTAGGCGGATTATTAACAGCAGGAGAGATTGAGATAAATGTTGATGGTAATCTTGAATTCCCCGATGGGATAGAAAGAGCAAATGTTAATTTAACTGATTTTGCCTCAGTCAATGTTACAGCAGGGGGTGGTGGATTTATTGATGTTTGGGGTAAAAATTTGGTTCTTGCGGGACAAAGTGAATTATTTGCGGGTATTGCTGAAAATAATGGTTCATCCGAGGCTCAAGCAGGTGATATCACCATTGACACTACCGAATCAATGAACCTAACTGGAAGTGGGGGAAGCGATGAGAATCCATTCGATCGAGAAATTAGCGATCTAGATACAGCAATTCGCAATCATGTAGGATTGCCCGTGGAAAGTCCTAGAAATTCAGAATCCCAAAGCACTGCAGAAGGCAATGCTGGTTCGATTACTGTTAGGACTAATAGATTAGAAATTAGCGATCGCGCTGCCTTAACTTCTAAAATTTATGGTCGAGGCAATACTGGCAATATTCAAGTCACAGCTAATGAAATCATACTCGATGGAGGAGATCTTCTCAATCAGGTTAGAGAGGGCGGAATCGGAAATGCAGGCAACATAACTGTTGACACCAAATCATTGTTGGCTCAAAATTCGTCTTTTATTATTTCAGACATTTCGGGAATAGGCGATGGAGGCAAGATTACGATCGATGCTTCTGAAGAATTTTCTATTAACGGCAATAATAATTTATTTATTCCCAGTCAATTAAATACTCAGATTCAACCAAACGGGCAAGGAAGGGCAGGAAATATTGAAATTAATACGAGTAATTTTTCCCTTATAGAAGGTGCTAATATTTTTGCCGATGTGAAGGGTAATGGTAATGGAGGAGATGTTGTTATTAATGCTGCAGAGAAAATAACTATCGAAGGTACGAGTGAAATTTACAGCAACATATTTACTTCTGTAGGAGAAAATGCTGTGGGTAATGCTGGCAGCATTAAGCTCGATACTCAAGTATTGAATATCGCCAATGGTTCGATATTTTCTTTTACTAATGGCAAAGGGGGCGCGGGCAATGTCAATCTCAATGCTTCCAATACAATTGTTTTAGATGGTAGTAATGACAATTTGGATCTTGGCATCACTCAAATAAATGTTCAAGTTCAACAGGATGGAGATGGTAATGCAGGAGACATTACCATTAACACCAGAAATTTTTCTCTTGAAGGGGGTACTTTTATTCTTGCTAACACCAACGGTAAGGGAAATGCAGGAAATATTAACTTCAATATCCGAGAAACATTGATACTAGAAGATGCTTCGGGAATATTTACCAGCAACGATGGTAATGCAAATGCAGGAGATATTACTATCGAAACCAATTCTCTGACATTGAATAATAGAAGCAAGATTGATGCAGAAACTCAATTTGAAACTGGAATAGGTGCCAATATTACTATCGATGCTGCAGACAAAATTACTTTGACAGAAAACAGTGTAATCTCCGCTCGAGCATTCAGTAAGGCTGACGGTGGTAATTTGAACATAGATTCGCAGTTTATTATCGCTTTTCCCAGCAATGGCGATGGTAGCGATATTATTGCCAGTGCAGAGCAAGGAATGGGTGGAGAAATTGAGATCGATTCTACTTTACTGGGTATTAATGAAGGCTCTGCTA
>CAYXWE010000271.1:0-5805 GCA_964468145.1 uncultured Pleurocapsa sp. | reverse complement strand
TTGTTAAAAAATTATATCTTGCTGTTTACGATACAATTGCGACCGCAGCTAGCTATAGTTTAGTTAATGTAAGAACTAATGAGAAACATAACAAAAAAGAGCTTTTTTTATCAGAAGTATTAAGAGAAGCTTTTGTAAATGGTTTAGTTTTCTCTGTTTGGGTAGCCTACTAGTAGGAATATAGCAATCCTATCCCAGTTATAAACAATTGTTGGTTTTGAATGTCCTTTGTCAGTGGGCATCATCATAGATGGTAAGCGATTGCTATAGCTGCTTTAAAATTTTTAAAAATATTCAAAACAATATTAATTGTCTCCTCGATTATCGCTGTTAAATTCGCAATAGACTAAGCGCGATCGCTGTTTGGGGCAACCAAGATACCAGAATTAGGAAATTTTTCATGCAATTATCTAATGTTTCGACGCAGTTAGTTAATGGTTTACATTTCAAAAATGTCAGGGGAGATCTGTTTGGCGGCATAACTGCTGCGGTAGTTGCTTTGCCTCTGGCTTTGGCTTTTGGGGTATCTTCTGGAGCAGGGCCGATCGCTGGTTTGTACGGAGCAATTATCGTCGGCTTCTTTGCAGCCCTTTTTGGCGGTACTCCTTCTCAAATTTCGGGTCCTACTGGGCCAATGACGGTGGTAATTGCTACGGTATTTTCTGCTGAAGTAGCCAGAGATCCTGAAAATGGTGCTGCGATCGCTTTTACTGTAATTATGCTGGGGGGCATATTCCAGATTTTATTTGGCTTACTGCGTTTGGGTAAGTACATCACTCTGATGCCCTATACGGTAATTTCTGGCTTTATGTCGGGAATTGGGGTCATTATTATTTTTATCGAGCTTGCCCCCTTTTTGGGACATCCTGCTTCTGCCAGCGTTATCGAGTCGGTGAGTAAACTACCCTATCATTTGAGCAATGCCAATTCTGCAGAAGTAGCTTTGGGAATTTTGACTCTGGCGATTGTTTTCTTGACTCCAGCTAAAATAACGCGGTTCATTCCTTCTCCCCTACTGGCTTTAATCGTCGGTACATTGGTTGCAGTTTATCTCCTGCCTACTCAAGATTTGATTTTAATTGGAGATATTCCCAACGGGCTACCAAGCTTACATTTGCCAACCTTTAATCTAGCCCGCATGAGAGATATTTTGGGGTATGGTTTAATGCTGGCTGTATTAGGCGCGATCGATTCTTTGCTGACATCTTTGGTGGCGGATAATATTACCCAAACACAGCACGATAGCGATCGCGAATTAATCGGTCAAGGTATTGGTAATCTAATTGCAGGATTGTTTGGCGGGCTACCTGGGGCGGGGGCTACTATGCGGACAGTAATTAACGTCAAGACTGGTGGCAAGACTCCGATTTCAGGAATTACTCATGCTTTGGTTTTGCTGGTGATTGTTCTTAGGGCGGGAGAGCTAACTTCTAATATTCCTCAAGCAGTTTTAGCAGGTATTCTGATTAAGGTTGGGATCGATATAATTGATTGGAGTTTTATCAAGCGGGCGCATCAAATTTCCCTGAAGGCTACGGGTTTGATGTATCTGGTTTTACTTCTCACCGTGTTTGTCGATTTGATTACAGCAGTAGCAGTAGGAGTATTTTTTGCTAATGTACTTACCATTAAAAGCCTGAGCGATATTCAAAGCAGTCATGTCAGAGCAATTACCAACCCCGACGAAGATGACGAAGATGCAGCCCTCACCATGGCGGAAAAACATCTTTTAAAACGTTCTAGAGGAAAAATTTTACTGTTCAATCTTAGTGGCCCTATGAGCTTTGGTGCAGCCAAGACTATCTCTCAGAGAATGGGGATCGTTAAAAAATATGAAGTGCTAATTTTGGATTTCAGCGATGTACCCTTATTAGGGGTAACTGCATCTCTGGCGATCGAAAATACGATCAAAGATGCCTACCAAAATAATCATCAGGTATTTTTAGTGGGTGCAAGGGGTAAAGTTCGTCAGCGACTAAAAAATCTGAAGTTATTGAGATTAGTATCCTCGGAGCATTGTTTTGATGAAAGAATTTTTGCCCTCCAAGAAGCGATCGCTCTAATAGAATCACCCGACACTAAACTGAAGGAAAAACGCAAAATCAATCATTGAATTTGATGATTAATTTTTCTCCGATTCGTATTCAATTAATTTCCAATATTCATCATCATCAGGAAATTTAGCAACCACCACCGTATTACCAGACTGTATATCAACGCTGCCCACAAAAGTATCGCCGTAACCATTAAGGGGAATCCATTCTTCAGTAGTAGTATTAACTACCCGAACGTCGATTGCATTAGGAACAACCAGATTAAAATAAGTTGACCAATTAGGTCGTAAATCTGCTTGTAAAGGCTCGATTAAACTAACTTGATGTTCGTTGAAATGTCCGTATATTTTGGGCAGTTTGGCTGTAGATGTTTTTGCTTTAATTTGATATTTGATTATCTGTCCGTAGTAACCAGGATTCTCTTTTTGTTTGGCATAGATACTTAGATCGTATAATCCCGCAGCAGGAGGAGCAACATTAACAATTAAATTATCCCCCTGACGATTGACTAAAACTGTATGTTCGGGTAATTCTCGATCGTTCTGTTTCAAACTAGCTATAGCGACAACATCTTGAGGAGCTTTGAGTTTAATTTTTACTCCATTTAAAGCCTCAATTCGATATTTCTGGCGATCGACTAATTCTATCCCCAAGTTATAAAAGCGATCGCTAATATTTGGTAAGTTATCAAATTCTCCTCGACTATAAACCTGGCTTAATAATTGCCAACCTTCATCTTGAGGAAAATGGCTATTAATAAATTCATCGGGTGCAGTAGCAAAATAATATGGCTTATAATCAGGTTTAAATTGACCTTCAATTATCGATCCTGCACCCCAGGTAGCATCTAATAAATACCACTCATTATCAATTTTTATCGCATTCCAAGAGTGATTGACATTTTGAAATCTTTCCATGTTGCTTGGGGTTGCGCCCTTAGCATAACCGATGACAATTGCCGATTCTAAGTTCATGGCTTCTGCCAAGGCATAATAAAGATTGCTGTAACCAGAACAAATTGTGGTGCGATCGCGCAATACTTTTGGAGCGTCTACATCGGGATATTTATCGTTATAAACCGCATCATTAAAAGCAGTCATATCGTAACTAATATGTTGGGAGACCCAGGCATAAATAATACGATGTTTTTCCGCTTCGGTAGTTGTGTTTTGCTGCAAAAGTTCTGCTAATTTGTTAATAGATTCTCCTGAATAATTAAGTTCTTTGGCAAGGCGATCTATTTTAGTAAAATCTTGTTGCTTGAGATTTTCAGTCGAACCAAATACAATCGGCTGATATTGACTACTATTAAAAATCTCTGACTGAGACGAAATTAGCAGGTAGTTGTCAAAAGATTTAAAAGCAGTTTGCACATTACTCAAAGTTCCCAGTAAAGATGCTCCTAAAAAAGCTCCCACTACTAATCCAGCTATATTTTTATTATTCTTATGGTGAGGAGACTCTAGCTTAAAGCTTCTTTTAGCAGTCATGAAAAACGATTTCAACTAAGAGGAAAAATACTAATTTCCTCAGCATAAGTTGAAGTTTAATTATTGCGCTGCGATCGCGATCGCCTATTGCAAATTAATTATTGGTGATATTAGATATTGCTCGTATTAGAGTATCATTTTCTTTTGGCAAGCGAACTGCAATCCTAAAATAGCGATCGCCTAATTCGGAAAAACTAATGCAGTCGCGAATTACTATTTGATGTTGGGTTAATAATTTTTCTTGTAACTCGGTTGCAGATATTTTTGTTTGTACTAAAAGGTAATTGGCTGCACCTTCTAAGGGTTGCAGTTGTGGAATGGCTTGTAACTGCTCGATTAAACTCGATCGCGCTGGCTTGAGCCAATTCCAAGTCTGTTGTTGAAATTCTCGATCTTGAATTGCTGCAATGGATGCAGCTACAGCTAAAGTATTTACCGACCAAGGATCGCGCCACTGTTGCCATCTTTGTAACCGTTCGGGGTGGGCGATCGCATAACCGATTCGTAAGCCAGGTATACTATAAAATTTGGTTAGAGAGCGCAAAACAACCAAATTAGGATATTGCTCGACCCAAGGAATTAAACTTTGCGACTCATTGGGGGGTAGGAAGTCCATAAAGGCTTCATCTATTACCACTAAGTCAAATTTATCCAAATAGGGTAATATTTCTTCTTTCGTCCATAACTTGCCCGTTGGATTGTGGGGGTTGTTGAGGAGTAATCCCGATTGGGGATGGGGGGACTGGGGAATGGGGAGATTGGGGGACTCGAAAAGTAAATCGAGATTTAAAAGACAAGGTAATATTGTGCCATTGAAGGTATTTAATGCCCGTTGGTAATCGCTAAAGGCGGGGGTAACTAAATAGGTGAACTTTTGTTGCGCTAATTCTCTAGCTGCCCAGGTCAATAATTCTGCAGAACCATTTCCAGGCAAAATAAATTGAGGATCGAGCTGATGGTGGCGAGCGAGATGCGATCGCAATTCGGCATATTCAGGATCGGGATAAGCTATTAAACGGTCAGTATTATTAATAATTGCAGAGAGTACGCTTTGGGGGATACCCAGGGGGTTGATGCTGGCAGAAAAGTCCATTAAAGCAGAAATAGGGCAACCAGCGATCGTGGCTGCCCAATTCAAATTTCCACCGTGTAGTGGTCTGTTCAAGAGCGATTAACTGACGTTACCGAACTATTTAGGTGCTACTTTTTCTTTAAATAGTTTACCTGCAGAGAATGCAGGAACTTTAGTAGCGGGGATAGACATTTTCTCTCCAGTTTTAGGATTGCGTCCTTCTCTCTCTTTGCGATCGCGACGCTCAAAAGAACCAAAACCAACTAGAGTAACTTTATCCCCTTCGGATACAGCCTCCATGATAGTTTCAATTGCTGCTGATAGTACGGCATCAGCTTGTTTTTTAGTTACAGTCGCTTTTTGAGAAATGCGATCGACTAGTTCACCTTTATTCATGGTCATGGTCTCCTTCTTATTTTGATTTGTGGCTTGTGTGTGTTTTGCTCTCAATCATTGAGAACTTAGTATTGAAAAATCATTTAACTAGCCTAATTTATAGCATCTGAGTTATAAAAACCCACAACATCTTGATAGACTTTATTTTTCTTCAACAGTCACAGATTAATGTGACTGCCTTATTCTAAGCTCTACATGACTAATATGGATCGTCGAAAGCGTTAATTTATATAGACTTCAACAATTTTTTCGATTTCAATCCTCAAAAAACAGCCTCAAAACCAAAGGAATGACCTAGTTACCAAGTAGCCCAACTCCTTCTCTATGAAGGACTTCACGGCTTTGTTTGCTTGGAGAAAAGTTACTAGCAAGCCCTGCATCTTCTTCTACAATTTCGGGAGTTAACAAAACTATTACTTCTGCTCTTTCATTCGCCTTATCAGTAGTTCTAAACAACGAACCCAATAGAGGAATATCCCCAAGAACGGGTACTTTAGAAATAGTAGTCCGTTCTTGGTCTTGAATAATTCCCGATAAAATCAAAGTCTGACCGTCTCGTAGGCGTACCAAACCAGAACTAAGTTCCCGCTTACTCAATAAGTTCAACAGGTTTACTGCGCCACCACCACTATCAAAGTTTTGGGTAGCACCAACAGCACTAACTGTAGGACTAACAGACATGGAAACAAAGCCATTATCATCAATACGCTCGACATTAACTGTCAAAACAACACCTGCTTCGGCGATTTGAGGAGTAATGGTTCGAGTACCCGTTTCTCCATCAATATCGGTT
>CAYXWE010000270.1:0-5810 GCA_964468145.1 uncultured Pleurocapsa sp. | reverse complement strand
CTGGCTACCACCGCAGACAGTTATATCTTTGCTAATGGTTCAAACTATAGCGCGGTTGACCCCCAAGCTCCCCCTTTACTAACAGTTAATATCCCCGTGGGCTTGCAATTTGGCTCTGCACCAAGAGCGATCGCGAATCGAGCCAATACACTACCCGATGGGCTAGCTAGTACTGTAGGGGATTCAACTATACCTGAAGGATTGAGAATAGATTCGGGAGAAGTTTTAAGCCTGATTGGAGGGGAAGTTACTCTTGAGGGGGGATATTTAAATACTTCTGGTGGCAGAATTGAAATAGGAGGTGTTGCTGCGGGGGAGCGAGTGCAATTAATTCCTCAAGGCACTAATTGGAGCGCAGACTATCAAAATACCAATTACTTTGCAGACATCCAAATTTATCGGCAAGGGGGTATTGACGGCGGAGATACGGGAGGCAGTCAAATTAATCTCAATGGCAAAAATATTAGTTTGGGTTATGACTTAGATAGCGCAGCAGAATTGGGTTACGAGCTAGGAGATTTTTTGAGCTTAGAATCTTTACCTCTTTTGGATGAATTACCCCCAGACAAAGTTGAAATTATTGCTCATAATCAAAATAATCCCCTTCCCAGTCAAATTGCAATCGACGCTTCAGATACCTTTTCTATTATCGATCCAGGAAAGCTAGAGCAAAATATCCTAGCCCATACTTTGGGAATGGGGAATGCAGGAGACGTAGAAATAACTGGCGAGTCGATTATCTTGTATGGTGCATCTTTAGAAAGCTCTACCCTGGCAGGGGCAACAGGAAACTCTGGAGTAATCAATTTTAAGGGTCAAAATATATCGATTCAAAGTGGTGGAGCGGGAGCAAATACCTTTAGCCAGGGTAATGGAGGCTTAATTCATTTGGACATTGCCGAAAACGTCAAAATTCAATTTGGCGGTTTTGGCGCAGAAGCTTTCGATCGTGGCGATGCTGGCACGATCGAAATTGATGCTCAAAATTTAGAAATTCGCTTCGCTGGTATGGGAGTTAATACTTTTGCTGGCGGTAGTGGAGGAACAGTGGATCTCCACATCGCCAATAAGCTCCAAGTTTTCTTTGGTGGATTTGGGGCTGATGCTTTTGGCGAAGGCAATGGAGGTAAAATTCAGATCGATACTCAATATCTAGAATTAATCGATGCTGGTATCGGAGTTAATACTAGAGGAGATGGGCAAGGTGGTGAAATTGCGATCGCAGCAGAAACCATTTTGCTCGATAATGGGCTGATGGGAGCGCAATCTGGGGCATTTTTTGACGATCGCAACCAAGATAGACGAGATTTGGATAAAAACTTTACAGATATAGATGCTGGTGATGGTGGCAATATTTTTCTAGAAGCACAAAGTCTCATAATTGATAATAGCTACATTTCTACTAGTACTTTTGGTAAAGGTAATGCAGGAAATATCGATCTAGAGATTGGTTCAATTGAAATTATAGGTAAAGATTTAATTACGGGTATTAATAGCTCTAGTGCAGGTATTGGCGAGGCAGGAAATATTCACATAACTGCTAACTCTCTAGAATTGAGCGATCGCGGAATTATTTCGGTTGATGGTGGGGAGAATGGATTACCAGGAAATATTTATATTGATAGTAAATATATTAATCTCAATCGAGGAGGGACAATTTCGGCGAGGACAAATCAGGGAATACAGGGTAACATCAATATTTCTGGCGATCGCCTAACTCTCAGCGATCGCAGTCAAATTGT
The DNA here is from genome assembly GCA_964468145.1 of uncultured Pleurocapsa sp. Classification (GTDB taxonomy): domain Bacteria; phylum Cyanobacteriota; class Cyanobacteriia; order Cyanobacteriales; family Xenococcaceae; genus Waterburya. The sequence goes on along the minus strand of CAYXWE010000270.1, from coordinate 4,068 downwards.
GACCAATGCTACTCAAGATGCTGCAGGAGGTAATATTTCTATCGATCTTCGAGAGAATTTACTAGGGGTGGGAGAAAGCAAAATAACTGCTAGTGCGGAAAATGGACAGGGAGGAAACATTGAGATTACAGCTACGGGAATATTTTTCGATGCGGAGAGTCAGATTAATGCTAGCTCTAACTTTGGTATTGATGGTCTAATTCAGATCGATACTTCAGCGGTAGATTTTAATTCGGGTTTAATTTCGTTACCTAGCAATCTTATTGATTCTCGTCTTTATTTATCCCAAGGATGTGGCACTCAATCCCAAAATGAATTTGTCAGCGTTGGCAGAGGGGGTTTGCCTCACAATCCATTTGATGGAATCGTGCAACAGACAACTGTTGAGGATCTGGGGCATAATCTTGCTGAGTCCAATTCTCTCCCTAGGCTGGAATTTGCTCCAGTCTCGGATACAGATAACCCAGTTGAAGCTCAAAGCTGGAAAATAAACCAACAAGGAAAAGTAGAATTAATTGCCATGTCTAATAATCCCAATTCCGCTGGCGTTGGAGACGAAGTTAATTGTCTGAATCGACACTCCCCAGGCTGAAATTATCTCTAATTAAAAAAAATGACTTTTTAGTTTCAGCGGTAGCGATTCGCGATAAATTGAGTTTAGAAGTAGTAGCCAATTATACGAACGATTCTATAAGCCGACAATGAGCAAAACTGTTGCAGAAATTATGACTGCCAACCCCATTACCGTATCTCCTCAAACTTCTTTGCAAGAAGCGATCGAGATACTAGCAGAAAAAAAAATTAGCGGTTTACCCGTTGTCGATGAGTCAGGAAAATTAGTCGGAGTGATTTCTGAAACTGATTTAACTTGGCAGGCTACAGGAGTAGATGCACCACCCTATGTAATGTTTCTCGATAGCGTAATTTATCTGCAAAATCCCACCAAGCACAACCAAGAAGTTCATAAAGCCTTGGGACAAACCGTAGAAGAAGCTATGAGCGATCGCCCTGTAACTATAAAAGGAGATAACTTGGTGCGAGAAGCTGCCAGAATAATGCACGAAAAGAAACTGCGTCGTTTACCAGTTGTGGATAGTCAGTCTCAGTTAATCGGAATCATTACTCAAGGGGATGTAATTCGGATGATGGCAGCAGAATAATTACTCGACGACTAGAGCGATCGATTTCATTTATTTGGATAACTTTAAAATCAATTTTTAATTATGAGTATTACACCAGAATCCATTAAAGAACTATTAGATTCAGAAGATTTCGGGATGCGGATTCGCGGTTTAAATCAGCTACGAAATATTGAAGCCCAGACAGCTTTTGCTATGGTGCAACCTTTAATAACCGACGACAATACTCGCGTGCGCTATGCAGCAGTGAGCCAGTTAGATACTTTGGGGACAAAGAATAAAGAAAAATCTTTAGAAATATTGCGCGATCGCTTGTTTAACGATCCAGAGCCAGATGTCCAAGCAGCAGCAGCAGATGCCATTGGTGGCTTGAAGTTAACAGAGGCTTATGAAGATTTGGCTAATGTTTATCACGATACCTCCGAGTGGTTAGTGCAGTTTAGTATCATCGCAGCATTGGGAGAATTGGGAGATACTCGCGGTTTTGAACTTTTGAAAGAAGCTCTACATTCAGATAACAATCTTCTACAAACTGCTGCTATCGGCTCGATGGGAGAATTGGGCAACGCAGAGGCAATTCCTTTGTTAGCCGAATTTGCTGAAGATGAAGACTGGCAAATACGGTATCGTTTGGCACAGGCTCTAGGAAGACTGGGGGGAGAGCAAGCCCAATCTATCATCAAAAAATTAGCCAACGATGAATCCGAGCAAGTGGCTCAAGAAGCTAAAAATAATTTAGCAGAGTAAACTTTTAGTCTTTTTGAACTCTCATAGTAAAGCTAATATCGCCATTTCTTTCTAGACAGGCTCTTTCTACTAATTCCAAACTATTTACTTGGCATCTAATACGTAAAGTAGATGCCAAGTCTTTTTTAGTAATGTGGCACGATCGCATGGTTTGATGACATAGTTGACCATCTTCAATTAAAACTTTGACACTTCCTTTAATTTTGCTATCGTATTGAGAAAAGTGAAACGCGATCGCGCCAAACAGCCAGTGCATTCCTACTAAAACACCTGCTGCAAAAATGCTTTCAAAAAAAGCAGAAGTCCCATTGATTGCACGGCTGAGAGTAGAGCCAAAAAGAATACTGAGAATAACATCAAAAGCAGCGTATTTGCCAAGAAAACGGCGATCGCCAGCAATTCTCACCATGGCAAACGCAGCCAAATAAATTATTAAAGCTCGCAATCCCATCTGCCAGATATTTAATTGCTGGGCATTTAAACCTAAAGCCCGAACGATCGCATCTTCTATTGCAAAACTCATCTGCTTTTGGGGTTAATGATTTACGCGGTGTGCGATCGCACTCGATAAGATACAGCTATAACAACTTTTACTTTTAAATTATTTATTTTTGAACCAAAAGTAAAAAGTGGCCATCCGAATCTCTAATCGATAGAGCTTTAGTATATCCCAATTTATCCGAAGACATTTCAACAATACCAGGAGAAATAAAGCTACAGGGTGCAAAGCGCAATTGCTCCGCGATGGCTGCTAAATCCGATACCGTAATTACAGTTTGATAATGCCACAGATCGTTAGCTTTGCTATCAACAGGCATATCTCTTCCCGTCACAGGTGCAATATACTCTAGCAATTCAAAACCGATGCCCTGAGAGCCTTTCATACTATTGACCTGTACTCTAGAGCCAAACGTGCCAGTAATATGCTCGAACTCTGTACCGTAATTTTGAGCCTGCAACATCAATTCTAGATTTAGGCGATCGCGATACAAAGCAAAACTCGCTTCTGCGTCTTTTACCACCACTGCACTATGATCTATACCTAAAAACAGTTTATTGGTTTTCTGCAACCATTTTTTATCTGCTTTGTCGGGAGGAAACTCGATCAACTCTAAATTGTGTCCGTCAGGATCTTTAAATTGAAAAGCTTTGACTCCTCCCAATTTCTTATTCCATTCTGGTAGCTGTTGGGGACTAGTAGAAGAATGTTTGACTCGGTATTGGCGAAGATGTTCGTAAGCTTTGTCTATATCTGTAACTACAATGGCAAAATGCTGAAACCAGCGATCGTTGCTGCGAGAATCTACAGGAATTGGTCTTCCTCCAGCAGTTAGATATTCCATCAAAGAAATGATTTCATCTCCAAGTTGCATTTGAACTACCCGCATTCTTAAGCCAAACACGCCCTGCAGCTTCGACCAATCTTCTCCCCAAACTTCAGTATCCGCGATCTTCTGAAAAGATAATACTTCGGTATAGAATTTCTCTGACTGTTCCAAATTCGCCACAGTCATTCCTACATACTCAATGTTTGACATTAATTTTATTTTCTTTATCGCTCTACCGTTTTTAATCATGTATAGATTATCAATTTAGGCGATTTATAGCAAAAGCTGGGCTTTTAAATAATAAAAATAATCGGTTAGTTTAGACAGTCCAAAATAAACGCAAAATTGCATTTCTGTTATCTATCTAAAGATATAAAAAAAGCTAGCGTGCGAATTTATAAAATATATCTTATAGTAGATGAAATATATTCTTACTTTAATGTTAATCAAAGGTTAATCGTCCTATGGAAAAGAAGCTGAGAGAATTGGTAGGTCAATCTAATATCTGGCTTTTTATTAAAAGTAGTAACGGCTGGGTCAAGAACGTAGAAATTTTGGATGTGGATTCGGAGACTATATCTTTTCGCTATCAACACGAATCTAGTGCCGAGATAAAAGTTTGGGAAAAAACAACTCGACTAGAAAATATTCTGGAAATTGATATCCGAGTTACCGCTATTCCTAAAAACGAAGAACAGCTTCAAAATATGCGAAATAAGCTTACCCGTTTGCTAGAGCAAGAGTAAGCCCAGAAGCAGTAAAGAAGAATTAAATTAAAAATTAAATTAAAAATAGAGAATTTATATGGGGTTGCTTTTTATGGGGTAAAAGCAACCTATTTTTTTGATTTCTGA
>CAYXWE010000269.1:0-5820 GCA_964468145.1 uncultured Pleurocapsa sp. | reverse complement strand
TGGGTAGGCTTCGCCAATAATTACTTTGAAAAAATCAGCACGTTTTATGCAAAATATTACAAATATTAATAAAATCTCTTGAAGTGACGAAATTTCGTACAAATAAAAAGCGATAATCTTTCCGCTCTTTTTGTAGAGATTTATAAGGACATAATTACTATATAATCAAATATATTAGATTTTCACTACAGTTCAAAACCTCTAGATTTTTTCTTCGTATACTTCTGTTTTTGTTTCTGGATAAATGGCTCTTGTTCTGGCTCTATTTCAAGATGCTTGGTTTTTTCTACTGCTTCAATTTGAATGTCATTATGAAGCGCAGACGGCAAATAACTAACCAAATCAATTTCTAACCAATCTATCAATTTATCTGGTGAAATAGTTATTTTCTGCCCCTCGGCACAAGCATCCATAATAGGTCTATCTCTATAAGAGTCAAAATCTAGACCTCGCTCTTTTATCAACTTGGGAAAAGAAGCATTATGTAGCTTACTCCCTCGAACCTTTAAATCCCCTAAAGCATAACTAATTCGTTTTCTACCCTTATCGCTTATAGTAGGACGAACATCGATACCTAAATGCTGCAATCTGCCTACCATAGTAGTCAAGTCTGGTAAATCAGCACATACCGCATCAATAGCAGCCTGTAACTTAATTATTTTCGGAATTTCGGGTAATTTCGTTCTTCGACCATCTCTAAATTCCTTGATTTCGCGTTTAAGTCGCTGTATTTGACCGTGAGATGGAGCTTTAAGCTTTCTGTTTTGAGATGGGGCAATAATGGTTAATTTTTCTTCTTTTTCTAATTCTCTAAGTACCTTTTCCAACTTTCTTTTATCCTGCCAATCATCCACTCTTTTACCATCAAGGGTAATCATATTCGCCACAATATGAATATGGTCGTGGTCGTGATTCCAATCGTGTCCTGGGTCGTTTCGATGATGGTCTACTACTAAATATTGATTGTAGTTATAGCCCAATTCTCGAACTACTTGTCCAGCAATTCTGGCTTTCACTTCATCATCTACATAGCCATCAGCAGGAGCAAAACTAACAATAAAATGTTTGACGGGTTTGGTAGTGCTTCTTCTAAGGTCGGCACAATTATTAAATTCTTGAGTTAACTCAAAAGAATTTCTACCCGCAGCTAATCCACCAATTATCCTCGCTCCTTTATCAGCAGCCAACAGATAGCGAAATAAACCGCCAAAATCACTGCCATGTTCGATATGACCAATCATCGCTTAACTGTAATTTTCTCTAATTGTCTGGCGGATGCCAACCCGCTTTAACCCATTGTTCCCTAACTGTAACGGCTATAAAATTGTTGAGTTGTAGAGCATTAACTGTCGCTCTACCAATAGCCGTTTTCCCCTCTATTTGAGTTCCATTACTACTCCATTGAAAATGCTGCGACCATTTTTGTTGTCTGGGATTAAAAAGTTGGGTTTTTTTTCCTGTTTTTGGGTCTAAAGCTGTAGTTTGAACTCCTTTGTAACCATTGCACAAGCGACAAGCCAACCAAAGATTAGAACGGTCATCCGTACCACCTTTAGCTTGAGGAATAATATGGTCGATTTCGAGAATTCCCAGAACGTATTTTTGTAAACTAAGACAGTAACCGCATCGATTGGATGCATCGTCGCGAACCTGCTTTTTTAAAGCTTCTGAGATCATGCTTCTAAAGGTTCTCTCAAGCCACGAGAAACAGCTTCAGCCAAAGCAACAGCCTTTTTGACCAGTAAAGTTTGGTAAATTTGCATTAACGTCCATAGTTCGGGTCGTTCTGTTTCGCTAAGGGTATCTGCTTGTTGCTTCAAAAGCAGTTGACTCAATCTACTATCTTGTTCCGATTCCATCTGCAATTCACTCAAAGCTATCACTTCGCTATCTGAGAGAGATTGTATCGAGTACGTGGAGTTATTATCGCTTTTATTAAAAGGGCTGGTAGGAGATAAAGAAAGAGAAATAGCTTCTATCAAGACATCGGTTAAATCGCGACTGATTAATTGAGCGATTGAGTTGGCTCGATTATAAACATCTTCTGGTAAGTTAAGGGTAATAGTTTTGTTCATACTCGTTGGCGTTAGGTCGTTTTAAAGTAAATTTCAAATAGTTACTGATGTTACGCACTTAAAAACTAAAACCATTGAAACTTCGTTCAAAATTGATTGCCCAGACATAACTCAAACTATTGAAATCTCGTTTGGCTGCGTAACGTCAGATAGTTATTTTAAAAAGTGTAGTTTTTTTTAACTACATTTTTATCTTAATTCAGGCGGTCTGTTGATTCGATATCTCCCCTTCGTTTGACACCCGATAGAGCCAATCTGACTTCAGTTAAATTAGGTACAATTGCTTCGATTAACTCTATTGCTTCTTCTAAACTTTTGAGTTGAGGTAAAGATTCTGGTATGGGTTGTCCTGTAATAGAGGCTGTATTTAAGACTCTTGCTATCTGATTAATATTGTTACCTATAGCTGGTAAAGAGGCAGATATCTTAGCCAACTCTCCATAAAGCTGCCAATTTACAGCAGGAACGCGAGCGGGTAACACGCTCAGTCCAGTTAGTTTGCGAGTAATATAGGCACTACGAGTTAAATTTACAGCTTTTGCCTGAGCATCTAACTGCTCCAGTTCGCTAGGTCTAAACCTTAAAGTAACTATTTTCGTCTTATTTTCGGGTGAGGGCATTAAAGATAAATAAAGAAGTCAGAAGTCAAAAATCAGTCATCGTGAGGTATCAATTAGTGGGGGTAGAGTAACCCACCACTAATTGTAGACCACGCTTATCTGAGATAAAGCGTGGGGGTCACGAAACCTAATTTCTCCGTCGGTGAAATAGAAAGTCAACCAGTTAATTTTTTTACTAGAAAACTTCTGATTTCTGACTTCTTATTTCTGATTTCGAGCCGAAGGCGAAGATAAACTAGATTTTTTTTCAAACTTTGAACTGGGGGTGCAGGGGAACTCCCCGCCGAGTAGTCGCGGTGCTAGCAAATGTAAGGTTATTATAGCAAATGTATTACACCGCGCCTGCTCGCTCTTTTCTCGCTTTTAGTAATTACCAAAAAACTAAGTGAGGCGAGCGTAATGAGAGGAGTGCACATTTTGTACCCCAAAATTCCCATTCTGTTGGATGTTTAGCACAGTTTCAGCACAAAACAAGAAAGAGTCAAAGTCATTGTTTAAAAGTCCCAATTTATCTTTTAGCACGGTTTCTGGCATAGTTTTAGTTCTTTACCGTGCTAGAACAGTGCCATGCCTTTCCGTCTTATTACATCGATTTTATTGGCAAGGGGTTTGTACCATCAAATTTTTAGTTCGTTTCTCTATCTATGAGTTGAAAAGAATGAAAATTTTTCTCTTCTTTGCAGCACAAGCAATATTTTTTTTATCCTCACCTAGCAAAGAAGAGACTACTCGACGTTAGTTTTTAAGGTGGCTAAAATTAACCTATAGTATTTATGTAGTTTAAAAAATGTCAAAAATTTTTCTTTGTCTCGACCCTGGTGGGAGTCAGACAAAAATTATTTATCAGCTTCCATCTAGTGAAAAACCTCAATATTTATTAATGAAGCCAGACGTGGAAGAGATAAAAGGCGATAGTCTGACTCGTTATAAAGATAAAGAATCGAGTATGTCTAATCCCGCACCAGATAGGCAAGCTTATTTGGAAGTAAACAAGCAAACTTTTGTCGTGGGGCATTTTGCATCCTTATTCGACCCTGAAGATAGGCTCAAAGAAGTCAAATACGAAAACGCTATTTACAAAGTTCTGGCAGCCGTGGGCGTAGTTGCCGAGCAGAATAAATTCGCTAAGAAAAAGATTTCGTTACACTTGGGTATCCTGCTTCCTTGGGATGAGTATGGCGACCGCCGTAGAATGTATGACAAACTCAGTCAATATCTTCAGAATTTTTCGTTTCGAGATAAATCCTATTCAGTCAAGCTCGATAAATTCATCTGTCGTCCAGAAGGGGGCGGATTGGTTGCCATTCATACTAAGAAAAAAGGAACTCAGTGGCAGCAAGAAAAGAAACTAGGGGTTCTCATGTGCGGTCATCGCAATATTACTGCGCTAAATTTTGAGTATGGAGAATTGAGAGGTGATAGTCCTCTAATTGGATTTGCCAATTTTTTGGATGATGTTATCGAGCGAACTTCTGGTTTGGATAGAAATCGCCTAGCATCAGCAATCTTTAAAGCTCTAGAGTCGAAAGAAGCTCTAAAAGAATATAACAATGAAAAATATGCTCGACAAAATTTTTATCCTTGTTGGGGAGAGCAAGAGGCTGTTACTCGCTTGGCTAATGCGAGAGACAAAGAGTTGCGCCACGACGAAGTTCAAGATATTGGACGGGCTATTATAACTGCTCGTGAAGATTACTGGGAGAAAGTATCTAAGTGGCTTACACTAGCCCTTTCTCCAGATTTGGATGCGGTTATCATTTCAGGAGGAGCTTCCAGATTTTTAAAGCCTAGTCTGGAGAGATATTTTAACTGCGAACATTGTTATGAAAAAAAATATTCTTATGGTAGTATTTATGTCCGTATAGGGGAATATGAGAAACTAGACAGCAAAAAGCATTTTACTCCTATTGTTTGGGGTGCTGACTTTACTTCCTCTATTGCAGAAATCTTAAATCTTAATGGCAAAAAAGAACGAGAAAGTTCGCTTTCTTATCGCTTAGTCGATGCTTATGGGCTGTTTGACCTTTTAATTGCTAAAAATCAGAAGAAGGTTCAGAAAATTTCACCCGGAGATACTCAGCAGGAGACAATTGCATCATGAGTAAAAAAAAGCGCGTTAGCTTAAGCGTTCGCTTGCAGCCATATGAGAATACTCTCGTGGCTGAGGTCGCAGATTGGCTCAATTCAATTGAGAAAGATGAGAAAAATCGTCTGATTGCCGATGCAATTGTTATGGCTTATCTTCCCTACGCTAGAGCCAATCAAAAAGTTTCAGCTTCTGAAGTCGAAAGATGCTGTTGGGAAACTCAGAATATGCTTGATAAGCACGGCTTTAATCTACGTCAAGCATTGCAGGTTTCTCAACCTCAGTGGCATTCTCCTGAATATTCTCAAGAGATAAAAAAACATAATCCTAGCTATAACTCTTCAGCTAATTTTATAGATATTCCTCAAGTCGCGCTAAAGGAGAATGACTCACCCGAATTAGTTCCGAAAAGTCTTATTGAAGGGTCGGATAAATTGGATGACGATGGTTTTTTTGCTGATGATGAGTTTGACGCTTGATTTGACTTTATTTAGTGTTTACTGAAGGCAATAACCGCGTTTCTGACGACGAGAAGCTTGTTTTTCGTAAGCTAGTAATCCCGTTTGATAGTCGGGACAAATTGTGGAATTAGAGCGACCAAAATCATTTTTAACGGCACTACCCCAAGTACGTTTGATAATCCAGTTGCCAAATAAATCTTGACACAGTTCGAGGAGATAAAAACGGGTGTCTTTGTGCCAGATCGAACGCTGCCAAAGTTCTAGTTGGTAGTTCATTAAAGTCAGCCAACAATAAATTGATTTACAGCAATTCATCTTTTCGCCTTGGCGAAATTTCGGAAATTTGCCCATCTATATTTTCACCTTTGCGCCATTTTACCCAGGCAGCAAGGAGAAAATCTACCAATTCGGATTTATCCAAGTTAATCCCTTTCCGTTTTAGAGCAATTAATTCGTCTTCGATATCGAAATCAGTTTCTTTGCGGATGTAATAAGTTCTGCCAATCCAATCGGGGTCGCTGCGTTTGCCTGTAGCTGGTCTACCTCTCTTTTTACTGGAATTGGGTTCGATTTTTGCT
>CAYXWE010000268.1:0-5821 GCA_964468145.1 uncultured Pleurocapsa sp. | reverse complement strand
GATTTCTTCTGGCCCTAACTTAGTTTGTCTGGCTTCAATTTCAAACTTTTCGACGTGAATACTAGTGTAAACATCGTCGTAAACCAAACGCTCGCTAATTAGGATGGCATCTTCGTAGTTATAGCCTTCCCAGGGCATATAGGCTACTAGAACATTCTGTCCTAACGCTAATTCTCCCCCTTCGGTTGAAGAACCATCTGCCAATACCTGACCGGGTACAACGTCTTCTCCTGCGTAAACTAGAGGACGCTGGTTTAAACAAGTGTCTTGGTTAGAACGTTGGTATTTTTGTAGCTTGTAAACTATTTCTTCTCCAGGAGCGGGAGCATATAGACCGTTTTCTCCTTCTTCTACCCTAACTCTAACTACTTCGGCATCAACATAGGTAACGATTCCGTGGGTACGAGAAACTACCACCATTCCTGAATCTCGCGCTGTTTGAGCTTCCAAACCCGTACCTACCAAAGGACGTTCGGGGCGTAACAAAGGTACTGCCTGACGTTGCATATTAGAACCCATTAGGGCGCGGTTAGCATCGTCGTGTTCGAGGAAAGGAATCAAGCTAGTGGCTACAGAAACAATCTGTACGGGAGAAATCGCTACATAATCTACCTCGTCGGGATTACAGGTTGAGAATTCTTGACGATAGCGAATGGCAATTGTCTCCCCTAGGATGTAGCCATCGTCATCAGTGGCTACGTCTCCAGGGGCAACTCTCATATCATCTTCTTCATCTGCAGTTAGATATACGGGGTCTTCATCCTTGAGGACGCGACCGTTATCTACTTGGTAGTAAGGAGTTGCGATAAAACCATAGGGATTGACGCGGGCATAAGTTGCCAGAGAACCAATCAAACCAGCGTTAGGGCCTTCAGGAGTTTCGACAGGGCAAATTCGACCATATTGAGTAGGGTGAATATCTCGCACGGCGAAACCCGCCCTTTCTCTAGTTAAACCGCCAGGGCCAAGAGCAGAAAGACGACGTTTGTGGGTCAATTCTGCTAAGGGATTGGTTTGATCCATGAACTGGGATAGCTGGGACGAACCAAAGAATTCTTTGATAGCTGCGACTAAAGGTTTGGGGTTAACTAATGCTGCGGGAGTTAAGCTGTTGGCTTCACTGACGGTCATCCGTTCGCGAATGATTCTCTCTAGGCGGTTTAGACCGACTCGGACTTGGTTTTGCAGGAGTTCTCCCACCGAACGAACCCGACGATTTCCTAGGTGGTCGATGTCATCGGTATTACCCCCATCAAATTCTAGGTTAATTAGATAAGCTACCGCCGAAAGGATATCAGTGGTGGTTAAAACTCTGGTGGTATCGGGAACGGTAAGACGTAATTTTTTATTTAGTTTATAACGACCGACTCTACCTAGGTCATAGCGTTTGGAATCGAAGAAACGAGATTCTAGTAGCTGTTGACCTCCACTAACAGTAGGAGGCTCGCCAGGACGTAATTTGCGATATAGCTCTAGTAGGGCTTCTTCTTCGCTGGGGTTGCCTTCTTTGTCTAGAGTTTTTTGGTAGAAATCGGGGTGGCGGATACCATCCATAATTTCGTTATCGCTCAAACCGATCGCCTTGAGCAATACTTGAGCGGAAAGTTTACGAGTCTTATCAATTCTGACCCAAACTAAGCCATTTTTATCGGTTTCAAACTTTAGCCAAGCTCCACGGTTGGGAATCAAAGAAGCGGAATAGGTACGGCGACCATTTTTATCGGTTTCCGCTTTATAATAAACCCCAGGAGAACGTACAATTTGATTGACGATTACTCGTTCTGCGCCGTTAATGATAAATGTACCGCGGTCTGTCATCAGCGGTAAATCGCCGACAAATACTTCCATTTCCTTGATCTCACCGCTTTCTTTGTCGATGAGGCGGGTAGGAACGTACACTTGAACGTTATAAGTACTATCGCGACGTTTTGCCTCTTCCATGGAGTACTTTGGTTCTTTGAGGCGATAGTTTTCCCCCATGAAATGCAGCTCAAATTTACCTGTGTAGTCGGTAATAGGCGAGAAGCTGTTGAGTTCTTCGATTAACCCCTCTTCTAAAAACCAACGAAAACTAGAGCGTTGAATTTCAATTAAGTCTGGTAGCAAATTGTATTTCAAATTAGTCATGAAGATGATGGTTGGTGTAGTTTTTAATTTTGACTGTTACCAAAAAATTGCATAACGCAGTCATGCCCGAAGGCTTATCGCCTTATTTAAAAAGTTAAGTTTTAGTTTTTATGATGAGCTTCCTAACTCCAGATTGAATAAACGGCAAGCATTAGCGGTAGTTTGTTTGGCAATGGTTTCTAGATCTGTCTGACGCAAACTAGCTACTTGTTTTGCTACATGAAGTACATAGGAAGGCTCGTTAGTTTTACCTCGATGAGGAACTGGTGCTAAAAAGGGACAGTCTGTTTCAATCAACAAGCGATCGTTCGGTACAATTTTAGCTGAGGATTGAACTTGCTTGGCGTTTTTGAAAGTAACAATACCGCTATAACTAATATAAAATCCCAAATCTAAAAACCATTGAGTTTCTATTTCGTTTCCGCTCCAGCAGTGCATCACCCCTTTTACTGCACCTTCTGACGACCAAAAATCAATCAGCACCTCCTTTAGTTTGGCTGCTGCGTCTCTACAGTGAATTATTACGGGTTTATCCAGCTTTTTGGCTATCCGTAGCTGTTCTTTTAAGGCTATAATTTGTTTTTCTTGGTTGTCTGCCTTATAAAAATCTAGCCCCGTTTCTCCAATAGCTACAACTCGTCGATCGCAACTGGCAAAATCTTCAATTTGCTCTTTTGTCTTGCTCGACCATTTATCCACATCTAGAGGATGTAATCCAACTGCAAACGACAATTCAGGGAAACGATCCGCTAAGGACTGTATTCCCTGAAATTCACTTGGTTCTACACAAGAATGCACTAAATGGGCTACTCCTGCATCTTGCCAACGCTGCTTCAACGAGCTTAAATTACCCTGAAAAACATCAAAATTGATGTGAACATGGGTATCTATTAACTGCATTTACTTGGTGTATTGCCTATTCTAAATATATTTATTTGCCTGAGAACTGTATCAGATCTAGGCAATATTGCCTTGGGATCTTTCGAGTCCGCTACCTACGATGCCGTTGCTTTTTTCAAGACTCTGGCGATGCGAGCTTTTTTTCTAGCTCCATTGTTTTTATGGAGTACATTACGCTTAACCGCTTTATCAATCTTGCTATAGGCTGCGGACATAGATTGCTTAACAACTTCCATATTTTCAGGAGTAGGTTCGGCTGTGTATGCTTCTACCGCCCCAAAGTAATTTTTGGTTAAAGTTCTTACTGCAGATTTGTAGGTCTTGTTACGCAAACGGTTGCGCTCTGCTGTTCTGATACGTTTGATTGCCGATTTGGAGTTAGCCACAGTTTTTTAAACAGAAATTTCTTTTTGTAAGTAATTTAGAAAGTACACATAGAATTGGATTTTACAATATAGCAATTATTCTCAAACTATGTCAAACAACTTTTGGTAGATAGCTCGTGCTTCGAGGCAACGAATCAAAAAATTTAAGCAAAATTGAAGGTGAAAAAGCTATCGATCGGGTGGGAAAGGAGGCGATTAACTATAGATTCACGTTAAGCTAAAAATATAGTGAGTAAATTACTGTAAAGATTTTTATAATATATCCCAGGTAAAAGCTCATTTAGTGTTAACGGATCAAAATGGACATGGGGATCTCGATGCTGCGAATAATCGATCGGCAAACTGAGGCACAGACTGAATTACAGCGTATTTGCGCTCGCAGTAATGGTGTAGATATTCAACCTAAAGAAGCGATCGTTAAAGAAATCGTAACTGATATTAGACAAAAAGGCGATCGCGCTTTATTAGAATACACAGAAAAATTCGACGGGCAAGTATATACTGCTAGCCAATTAAAAATCAGCGGTTCGGAATTGGATGCAGCCTATCAGCAAATATCTAAAGATCTCCTCAGTGCAATTCAGGTGGCTTGTCAGAAAATAGAGGCTTTTCATCGTCAGCGAGTACCTAAATCTTGGGTACAGTTTGAAGAAAACGAAGTGGTATTGGGTAAACGTTACACTCCAGTAGACCGAGCAGGATTATATGTACCAGGCGGTCGAGCTTCCTATCCCAGTACGGTTTTGATGAACGCCATCCCTGCTAAAGTTGCCCAAGTTCCCCGTATCGTCATGGTTACGCCCCCCGGTCAAGATGGCAAAATTAATCCAGCAGTGTTGGTAGCAGCCCAAGAAGCAGGAATTGATGAGATCTATCGGGTAGGTGGTGCCCAGGCTATTGGAGCATTGGCTTATGGTACTGAGACTATCCCCAAAGTTGATGTAATCACAGGACCAGGAAATATTTACGTTACTTTAGCCAAGAAAATGGTCTACGGTACGGTTGGCATTGATTCTTTAGCTGGCCCTTCGGAAGTTTTGATTATTGCAGATGCTGGAGCTAATCCTGTTTATGTGGCAGCAGATATGTTGGCTCAGGCAGAACACGATCCGATGGCAGCAGCAATTTTAATTACTACAGACCGCAGTTTGGCTCAAAAAGTACAGCAAGAAGTAACCAAGCAGCTAGCCAATCATCCCCGCAAAGTTTTAACCGAAAAAGCGATCGCTCATTACGGTTTGATCGTGATAGTCGAGTCTCTCGATCGAGCAGCCCAGCTTTCTAATTTATTTGCTCCCGAACATTTGGAATTGGAAATAGATGAGCCTTGGGATTTGATTAACCAGATACGCCATGCAGGAGCAATTTTTATTGGTAATTCTACTCCAGAGGCGACAGGAGATTATTTGGCAGGACCAAACCACACTTTACCGACTTCGGGTGCAGCCCGTTATGCTTCTGCTTTGGGAGTGGAAACTTTTATGAAGCACTCTAGCTTAATTCAATATTCTGCTAAAGCTTTGAAAAATATGTCCAGTACAATCCAAATTTTAGCTCAAGCGGAAGGGTTGCCTTCTCATGGAGATTCAGTCAAGTTTAGAACGGAATAACTATAATTCTATAATCTTTAAGGATTTGAAAATTGGTGTAGTAGTTTATGTCCTTCATAATTTTGACTGGTTTGGATGGAATTTTGTTACCTGTAGAAAATTACGACTGTGAAGTTGCGATCGCAACAGTCAAGGTACTACAGGCGCGGGATATTCCTCTGATTCCTGTCACTAACAATACTCGTGCAGAGGTAGAGGTCATATCTCAGACTCTTGGCTTTAATAACGCTTTTGTTGTCGAGCAAGGAAGCGGGATTTTTATTCCCCAAAGTAATCGAGATTTTGCGCTCGCCCAATCTGAATCAGTTGAAGCAGTAGATGATTATTATCTTTATCAACTAGGCTGTACCTACACTGAAGCTAGAGCAGCTTTAAAAGTCGTTCAAGAAGAGATTAGTAAAATCTTGCGGGGTTTTGGCGATCTAGACGAAGAAAATATTCAAAAATTGATGGGAGTCTCTTCGCCAGCAGCCAGACGAGCCAAATCACGAGAATTTAGCGAATATTTTTTAACTCCCAGTCGTCTAGAAATTAGTCAGTTGCAATCGGTAGCCCAAGAGTATGGCTTCCAAATTATTCCCTTCGGGAAGTTATCTTTAGTTATGGGTGGCAGTGCAGGAAAAGCAAAGGCTGTTACCTGGCTCAAGGAAAATTATCGAGCTAGGGATTCGGATAAAGTAACTACCGTTGGTTTGGGCAGTACTAAACAAGATTTACCCTTATTATCCGCTGTCGATATCCCTATTATTATTCCCACTGCATCGGGTGTAGATAGTAGTTTAGTTGAGGGCGGTTGGG